>CAZOQY010000134.1:0-1574 GCA_964581835.1 uncultured Streptomycetaceae bacterium
GTCGTTACTTCGCAGGGGATGTTCTTTTCCCTGGCCTCGATCTCGTTGAGGCCCACGCGTGCGACTTCGGGATCGGTAAAGGTCGCCCACGGGATCACCGAGTAATCGGCGCGGAACCGGCGCAAACCGCCGAAGAGCGCGTTCACCGCCGCGTACCAGGCCTGGTGGGAGGCGGTGTGGGTGAACTGGTAGGGGCCGGCCACGTCGCCGCAGGCGGTGATGTTGGGGTAGATCGTCTGCAGGTACTCGTTGGTTGAAACCGTGCCCGCCGGCGTGAGGGAAATGCCGAGTTCTTCCAGGCCGTAGCCCCGCGTGTTGGCTGTACGCCCGACCGCGACGAGGATTTGGTCGAAGGGGATGCGGACCTCCCGGCCGTCGTGCTCGGCGACGAGGATCTTCTCGCCGTTTTCTACTCTGAACGTTTTCGCCTTGTGGCCCGCGAGCACGTTGATGCCCTCGGCCTTGAAACGCTCCGACACCATCTGCGAGATATCGGGATCTTCCCGGAACAGGATGCGCGGCAGCATCTCGACCTGCGTCACTTGCGAGCCGAGGCGCGCGAAGCATTGCGCGAGTTCCGAGCCGATGGGGCCGCCGCCCAGCACCACCAGCCGCTTCGGCAGCTCGCGCAGGTTCCAGACCGTGTCGGAAGTGAGGTAACCGGTGTCCTCGATGCCTGGTATCGGCGGCACGAAGGGCCGGGCGCCGGAGGCGATCACGATGGCGCGGGTCGTCAGCGTCCGCGTGCCGGAACCGGTCCTGACCTCGACGCTCCAGGGTGAGGTGATCTTCGCTTCACCAGCCAGGCATTCCACGCCCAGTTTCGTGTAGCGCTCCACCGAGTCGTGCGGCTCGATCGTTTTCACGACCCGCTGCACGCGTTCCATCGCCGCGGCGAAATCGAGTTCCGCGGTCGCCGACTCGAGGCCGAATTCCCGCGCGCGCCGGATCTGGGCGAGCAGCCGGGCCGTCCTGATGAGCGCCTTGGACGGCACGCAGCCGGTGTTCAAGCAGTCGCCGCCCATGCGGTGCTTCTCGATCAACGTCACCTTTGCCTTGACCGCCGCCGCGATGTAGGCGGAGACGAGGCCGGCCGAGCCGGCGCCGATCACGACGAGGTTGCAGTCGAAGCGCGCCGGGCGCGTCCAGCGCGCGTACACTTTCCGCGCCTGCAGGGCGTCGAGCGCTTTCTTGGCAATCAGCGGGAACAGGCCTAGCAGCGTGAACGCGACCACCAGCCCGACGGACAGCCGGAACTCTCCGAGCTGGGTCCCGGCGTAGACGTAGACGAGGGTGCCGGCCAGCATGCCGAGCTGGCTCACCCAGAGATAGGTCCAGGTCCGGATCGGCGTCAGTCCCATCAGCAGGTTGATGGCGACGAAAGGGAAGACGGGCACGAGCCGCAGCGCAAAAAGGTAGAAGGCGCCCTCGCGGGCGACGCCGTCGTTGATCGCCTTCAGCTTGTCTCCGAATTTCGCCTGCACCCAGTCGCGCAGCAGGAAGCGGGATGCCAGGAAAGCGAGCGTTGCGCCGATGGTGGAGGCGAAGGAGACCAGCACCGTTCCCCAGAGGAG
>CAZOQY010000134.1:1674-8579 GCA_964581835.1 uncultured Streptomycetaceae bacterium
CCGAAGCCGGTATCGGTCAGCCGCCTGACGTAATCATCCAGCGGGATGGCCCCGGACAGGCACAGCGCGCGCAGTCGCTCATCGTTCTTCAGTCGCTCCGGCATCGGTGACTCGCATACCGGGTCCGACAGAATCAGCCGGCCGTGCGGCTTCAATACCCGGTACATCTCGGACAACGCGCGCCGAAGGTCGGCGTCATGGAAGATATTGAACAGGCAGTTCTGCGCCGCCACGTCCACGGAGGCGTCGGCGATGGGCAGGTTGAGCGCATCACCCTTGCGCAGGTCGACGAAGTTGGTCTTGAACCAGTCGTTCCGCGTTTCGGCCTCGCGCAGATTGTCGGCGCAGGCAGCCAGCATTTCATCCACCACGTCGACTCCGATCACCGCGCCCGCTCGCCGGCTGAAATAGGCGAACTGCAGCAGTTCCATGCCGCCGCCCACGCCCGCATAAAGCACTGCCGGCGAGTTGGCGAGATCGCGCGGGTGCACCGTGCTGCCGCAGCCGTAATTCATGGCCATCATTTTCTTGGGGGTCGCAAGGCCGGGGAGTTGCCAGATCGGCGTGGTGGTGCAACACAGGCCTTGCTGCGGGCTCAGGGCGGCCTCTCGGTAGAGATCCTGAGTCGTGGAAAGGTAGGAAGCGCTCACGTTTGTTACCCGATCGTTTTCATGGTCAGGCAGACAGCGCGCCGCCGCAGCTCGAGCCCTGCCCGGCGGTGCAGCCGTAGCAGTGATCCATCACGACGATGGGGTTGCCTTCGAGGTCCGCGCCGGTCAGGTCGCGGACGTGCGTCTTCGGATGCCCGCGACGCGCGAGCGGCAGCCCGAGCATCTGGTTGAAGTCGCAGTCGTAGACGTAGCCGCGCCAATCCACCGAGATCAGCGTGCGGCACATGACCGACTCGAGGTTTTGCGGCTGGTAGGCGTTTTTCAGCACGCTCATGTAGTGCTCGAACTGCCCCTTCGAGATGAGGGTCGAGCCGAAGCGCTGGATCGGCATGTTGGCGAGTACGTAGAGCCGGTTGAACGCGACGCCATGGCGTTCACCGAGGTGACGGCGGTAGTCGGCTTCGAGTTTCTCCTGCGGCGGCGGCAGGCTGGCGCCCTGGGGGTTGTAGACGAGGTTCAGTACGAGCCTCGAGTCCGGCCGGCCATAACCCAGCGCGTTGAGCGTCTTCAGTGCGCGGATGCTGGTCTCGAACACGCCATCCCCGCGCTGCGCGTTCACGTTCTCTTCCAGATAACAGGGCAGCGACGCGACGATCTCGACCCCGTTTGCAGCCAGGAACCGCGCCGTGTCTTCCTGCCCGGGTTGTTCCAGCACGGTCAGGTTGCAGCGGTCGATAACGCGCGCGCCCAGGCTGCGCGCAGCGAGCACAAGGGAGCGGAAATGGGGGTTCAATTCCGGCGCGCCGCCGGTGATATCCAGCGTTCCCGCGCCGGAAGCCTTCAACAGGCCAACGACTTCGGAGGCCGTCTCGGCGTTCATCATCTCGGTGCGCGTCGGCCCGGCGTTCACGTGGCAGTGCAGGCAGGCCTGGTTGCACTTGTAGCCCAGGTTGACTTGCACCGTCTCCAGCCGGCGGCGGCGGATGGCCGGGAAGCTACTGGTTTCGAGACGGGGCAGCGTGGCGTGCATCTGGAATCTCCATCCCCGGCATGTTACCGGAGGTCGTGTCTATTGTTACGAATGACCGCGGGTATCGGATGCGGCGCGCGGCAGGCTTGTCGAGGTTTGTTCTGGAACGTATAGTTCAGAATATGGTTTTTTCAGGCGCATAGCAATGGCCCGCCCCCGGGAATTCGACGCCGATGCCGCGCTCGAGCGGGCCATGCAGGCGTTCTGGGCGAAAGGCTACAAGGCGGCGTCGCTCGACGCGCTTTGCGCGGCGACCGGGTTGAGCCGCTCCAGCCTCTATGCCGCGTTCGGCGGCAAGCGCGCGCTGCTTCATCTTTCCCTCGAGCGCTACCAGGAGCAGGGGGCGGTCCGCATTACCGCAGCCCTGGCCCGTCCGGGACCGGTTCGCAAGGTGATCGCCGGATTCGTGAGCGAACTGATCGACCGCATCATCGAGGGGCCGGGCCGGCGCGGCTGCTTCATCGGCAACTGCGCCGCCGAGCTCGCGCGCGGCGACCGTGCCACCGCCGTCAGAGTGCGGCGTGGCCTCGAACGCATTGAAGGGATTTTTCGCGAGGCGCTTGCCCGCGCGCGTGCGCGTGGCGAAATCGCCGCGACGGCCGATGTCGATTCCCTGGCGCGTTTTCTTGTCTCAGGCATCCAGGGACTGCGACTGGTGGGCAAGGTGAATCCGGACCGCGCGGTGCTGGAAGACATTGCGGCGGTGATGCTGCGCTGCCTGGACCGGTGATTTTCTGCTCGTCAAAGAGGCAAGACCGATGAAGCAAGACCATCAACCCGGCCCGCGATTGCCGGCGTTGCCGGCGGACGCCAGCCCGGACCTGAAGGAGGCCTTCCAGACTTACGTGAAGGCGCTGGGCTTCGTGCCGAACAGCGTGCTGATCATGCAGCGCAAACCGAAGATGGTGAAGGCGTTGTCGCAACTGGCGGCCGCGGTGTGGGACCCCGAGAGCGAAGTGCCGGTCGAGGTCGGAGAGAAGCATCTCGCGAAAACCGGCTGGAACGTCGGCAAGCACGCCCGGCGATCGTGAGGAAACCGGGGCGCACCGAAGAAAAGGGAAATTCATGGCGAGATTGACGGACTTTGCCGAAGCCGAGCGGAAGCACCACCTGGACAAGATCCGGGATCTTCCGGATTTCGGCCCGACGCCGTTCGTGCCGGGCCCGCCTCTGCGGGAGCGCCGCGTGGCCATTGTCACGACGTCGGGCGTGCACGCGCGCGGCGACCGGCCGTTCGGGATCGGCGCGGCTGATTACCGCGTCATTCCCGGCGATACGCCCGCGGGTGACCTCATCATGAGCCACGTTTCGGTCAACTTCGACCGCAGCGGCTTCCAGGAGGACCTCAACGTCGTGTTCCCGCTCGAGCGGTTGCGCGAGCTCAAGGCCGACGGCGTGATCGGGTCGATCTCGGATTTCCACTATTCGTTCATGGGGGCCGCGCCAATCCGCGCGCTCGAACCCAAGGCCCGCGAGTTGGCGGCGTTGCTCAAGCGGGACCGGGTCGACGCGGTGCTGCTCACGCCTGTCTGACCGAACTGCACGTGCGCCGTGGGCGCACTCGGCCACTACCTGGAGCGCGAGGGCGTTCCGACCGCGCAGATCAGCCTGATCCGCGAGCAGACCGCTGCGATCAGGCCGCCCCGCGCCCTGTGGGTGCCGTTCATGCTCGGCCGGCCGCTGGGCGCCCCGAACCAGCCGGATTTCCAGCGCAGGGTGCTGCGTCACCTGCTGTCGCTCTTCGAGCGAGGAGCGCCGGTGCTGGAGGATTTTCCGGAGGATGCGCCAGGCGGTAGCGGCGAGGCGGCGGGCTTCGTCTGCCCGGTAAGCTTCGCGGCCTCGAAGCCCGGCCAGGGCGGGCTCGCCGGAGCCATGCTCGACGAGATCGCGGAACTGGGCCCCTGGTACGAGCTGGCCCGGCGCCGGCGCGGACGCACCACCGTGGGCGTATTTGGCGCGGGCGTGGAGGCGGCCGCACGCCACGTCGTTTCCTACCTCAAGGACGCGCCTGAGGCGCCGCCGGATTCCGCGTGGTCGGCAGGCATGGCGGTCAAGCGCGCCTGCGACGACCTGAAAGCCTATTACTACGAGGCGGTGGCCGCGCAGCCGGGTAATCTCGACGCGAAAGCCATCGAAACCTGGTTCTGGACCGAAACCGCCGCGGCGCAGACCTTGCTGGCGATCCGCGATATCTGCCTTAAGAGCGACGACGAGTCGCTCAGGCCGCTCGGCAAACTGAGCCTGATCCCGCGTTTCGTGACGGATCAACAGCCGGGTAGCCATTGAATTCAACCAGCCAGGGAGGAAGCGACATGACGCGACTCGCACCGCTGCCGGTAGGCGCGGTACCGGAAATGAAGGAGGTCTTCGAGAAAATGGAGGCCTCGGAGCAGCACGTTCCCAACAGCCAGCTGATCCTGCAGCGCAAGCCGAAGATCCTGAAGGCGCTGCGCGCCCTGAACGTCGCCGTGTTCGACCCCGAAGGGGAGGTCGGCGTGGGCTTCAAGCGCCTGCTGGCGTACGTGGCCTCGCGCACCCACGGCTGCCATTACTGAATGGCGCACAACGCCGGAGCGTCGCTCCGGTCAGGCATGCAGGACGGGAAGCTCGCCGCGGTGTGGGAGTTCCGCACGAGCCCGCTGTTCGACGAACGCGAGCGGGTTGCGCTCGAGTTCGCCATCGCCGCCGCTTCGCAACCCAACGACGTGACCGACGAGTTGTTCGATCGCATGAAGCGGCACTGGTCCGAGGGCGAGATCGTGGAGATCACCGCGCTGATCGCCTATTTCGGCTTCATGAACCGCTACAACGACACGATGGCAACGCCGCTGGAAGAGGAGGCGATCCCCGTCGCCGAAAAGCACATCGCGAAGCACGGCTGGAAGCTCGGCAAGCACGGGTCCTGAGCGGGGCGGGTCGTGGGGCCCGTGAATTGACCCCAACCGTCTGATTGGGCTACTCTTTCGCCTTCGTCCTCCCGGGCGAGCAGGCCATGTCCAAAGCGCCCAAATCCCAGTCGTCCGAATCCCCGCCGCAATCACCGCCTCAATCCCTTGAGGCCGCGCTGGCGGAACTCGAGAAAATCGTCACGGGCATGGAGGAGGGCGAGCTGCCGCTCGAGCGCTCGCTCGCGGCCTACAAGCGCGGCGCGGAGCTGCTCAAGTATTGCCAGGCCGCGCTCGCCGATGCCCAGCAGCAGGTGAAAGTGCTGGAGGACGGCATCCTGAAGGACTTCAAGAGTGACGACCGCGACGACGACTGATTTCGCGGGCTGGTCGCACGCCCACCTGCAGCGCGTCGAAGAAGCATTGCTGAAAGTCCTGCCGGCAGCGGAGATCGCGCCGCAGCGCCTGCACCAGGCCATGCGCTACGCGGTGCTGGGCGGGGGCAAACGCGTGCGGCCGCTGCTCGCATTCGCCGCGGGGGAACTCTCCGGCGCCGACCCGGGGCGGGTAGCGCTCGCGGGCGCCGCGGTCGAACTGATCCACGCCTATTCCCTGGTCCACGACGATCTGCCGTGCATGGACGACGACGATCTGCGTCGCGGCCGGCCGACCTGCCACGTCGAGTTCGACGAGCCGACCGCGCTGCTGGTGGGCGACGCGCTGCAGAGCCTCTCTTTCCAGGTGCTCGCCGAGTACCGCCTCGCCGACGACCTGAAGACGCAGCTCGACATGGTCAGGCTGCTTGCCGCGGCTTCGGGTTCGCGCGGGATGGCGGGCGGCCAGGCGATCGACCTCGAGTCGGTCGGCAAGACACTCAGCGTGCCCGAGCTCGAGTTCATGCACATCCACAAGACCGGCGCGATCATCCGCGCGGCGACGCTGCTGGGCGCGCACTGCGGCAGCGGGCTCGGTGAACGGGAACTGGGGCGGATCGACCAGTTCGCGAAGCTGATCGGGCTCGCTTTCCAGGTGGTGGACGACGTTCTCGACGCCGATTCGTCGACCGCGACCCTGGGCAAGACCGCCGGCAAGGATGCCCAGGACGGCAAGCCCACCTACGTCAGCGCGCTCGGCATTCCGCGCGCGCGGGAACTGGCGCAGGAGCTGAGGCATAATGCTCTCGAGGCGCTGGCGGGTTTCGGCGACCGGGCCCTGCGGCTGCGGCAACTGGCTGATTTCATAGTATTGCGAAAATTCTGATGACGGACACCGCGTTGCCGGCGAGCGGACAAATTGCACTGGACCGGGATTACGGCCTGCTGAAGACCGTCAACTTCCCGCACGAGCTGCGCCGCCTCGAGGAGCGGCAGCTGAAGCAGCTCGCGGGCGAGTTGCGCGCGTTCCTGGTCGACTCGGTCAGTCAGACCGGCGGCCACCTTTCTTCCAACCTCGGCACGGTGGAACTGACCATCGCGCTGCACTACGTGTTCGACACGCCGCACGACCGCATCGTTTGGGACGTCGGCCATCAGACTTACGGCCACAAGGTGCTCACCGGCCGCCGCGAAGGCATGGACCGGCTGCGCATGTGGGGCGGCCTCGCCGGTTTCCCGCGCCGCGAAGAAAGCGAGTACGACACCTTCGGCACGGCGCATTCCAGCACCTCGATCAGCGCCGCGTTCGGCATGGCGGTCGCCTCCCGGCTGGCGGGCGTCAAGCGCAGCGTGGTGGCGGTGATCGGCGACGGCGCGATGACCGCCGGCATGGCGTTCGAGGCACTGAACAATGCGGGCGCGTCGGATGCGAACCTGCTGGTGATATTGAACGACAACGAGATGTCGATCTCGCCGCCGGTCGGCGCGCTGAACACCTACCTCGCCAAGCTCATGTCGGGTCGCTTCTATTCCGCGGCGAAGCGCGCGGGAGAGAAGGTGCTGGGCGAACTGGCCAAGCGGGCGGAGGAGCACGTGAAGGGGATGGTGACGCCCGGCACGCTGTTCGAGGAATTGGGGTTCAACTACATCGGCCCGATCGACGGCCACGACCTCGACGCGCTCATCCCGACGCTGAAGAACATGAAGGAGCTGAAGGGGCCGCAGTTCCTGCACGTAGTGACGCGCAAAGGGCAGGGCTACAAGCTCGCCGAAGCCGACCCGGTGCTCTACCACGGCGTGTCGAAATTCGACGCGGCGAACGGCATCGTCGGGGGCAAGACCGGCGGCAAGCTGAGTTACACGCAGATTTTCGGCGACTGGCTGTGCGACATGGCGGCGAAGGACCCGCGGCTGGTCGGCATCACGCCGGCGATGCGCGAGGGATCCGGCCTGGTGAAGTTCGCCAAGGGCTACCCCGACCGCTATTTCGACGCCGGCATCGCCG
>CAZOQY010000135.1:0-1988 GCA_964581835.1 uncultured Streptomycetaceae bacterium
GGGCCTGCGCCGCCCTGCCCGCGCGGCTTGCGCCGCCGGCGCCGCCGGCGCCCGCCGCCTGCCGGCACGATATCCGCCACCAGCATCTCGGCACGCTCGGCATCTCCCGCATCCTGGAAGCGCGTCCACCACTCGCCCAGTTCGGCGTCCATTTCGCCGCTGCGGCAGCGCAGGAGGAGAAAATCGTAGCCGGCGCGAAAGCGCGGATGCTCGAGCAGCCGGTGCGGGCGCTTGCCGGCGCGCTGGGTGAAGCGCGGCTGCATCGCCCAGATCTCCCGCATGTCGGCGCCGTAGCGGTGCGGGATCGCGAGCTTGCCCGCCTGCGCCTTCATCACGTGGTCCATCGCCTGGTACAGCGCCGGGATCGGCGGCATGGCCTTCTCTTCCAGCACCTTCCACTCGGCCTGGACTTCCGGCCACAGCAGCGCGGCGAACAGGAAGCCCGGCGATATCGTCTTGCCGGCGCGTATGCGGTCGTCGGTCGCGGTGAGCGCGGCCGTCACGAAGCGCTCTCCGGCGGCGCGGCCCATGGCGGCGTCGAGCAGCGGCAGCACGCCGTGATGCAGGCCTTCCCGGCGCAACTGCGCCACGGCCTCCGCGGCGTGGCCGCAGAGCAGCAGCTTCAGCATCTCGTCGAGCAGGCGCGACGGCGGCACGTGCGCGAGCAGGCCCGCCAGCCGGCGGATCGGGCGGCGGGTCGCCGCGTCGATCTCGAGGCCGCGGCTCGCGGCAAACCGCACCACGCGCAGCATGCGGATCGGGTCCTCGCGATAACGCAGCTCGGGGTCGCCGATCAGCCGCAGCCGCCGCTTCTTCAGGTCGGCAACGCCGCCGTGGTAATCCCAGACCTCCTGCGTCGTCGGATCGTAGAACAGGGCGTTGATGGAGAAATCGCGGCGGGTGGCGTCCTGCTCCTGGGTGCCGAACACGTTGTCGCGCAGGATGCGGCCGTGCTCGTCGGCAACGCGGTCGTCGCCGTCGTCCTGCGCGCCGACGCCGCGAAACGTGGAGACCTCGACCATCTCCGGACCGCACAGCACGTGCACCAGGCGGAAGCGGCGCCCGATGATGCGCGAGCGGCGGAACAGCTCCCGCACCTCCTCGGGCGTGGCATTGGTCGCGATGTCGAAATCCTTGGGCTTGCCGCCGAGGATCAGGTCGCGCACGGCGCCGCCGACGACGAAGGCGGCGAATCCGCCGCGCTGCAGCGTCTGCGTGGTGCGCAGGGCGCACGAGCTGATCGAACCGCGGTTGATGCCGTGCGCGGCCGCCGGGATGATTTTCGGCTTTGCCGCCCCGAACAGGCTGCCGGAGAAGACGCGGCCGAGAAATTTGGTGATCATTATGTTTGTTCAGTCCAGGCTGATGATGCGCCACCCCTTGCGCCCGGCATGCTCGCGCAGCGTCGGGTCGGGGTCAACGGCAACGGGATGAGTAACGCGCTCGAGCAGCGGCAGGTCGTTGAGGGAATCGCTGTAGAACCAGGATTCGGCGAACGACGCGAGCTTCGCGCCGCTCCCCGCCAGCCAGGCCTCCAGACGCGCGACCTTGCCCTCCCGGAAACACGGTATGCCCGAAACGCCGCCGGTGAAGCTGCCGTTCCGCTGTTCGGGCTCGGTCGCGATCAGGTTGTCTATGCCGAACTCGCGCGCGATCGGCGCGGTGACGAAGCTGTTGGTGGCGGTGATCACGACGCTCAGGTCGCCGCGGTGCGCCTCGACCAGCGCGCGCGCCTTGCCGCGGATCAGCGGCCGGATCTTGCGGTCCATGAACTGGCGGTGCCAGGCGTCGAGCTGCGCGCGCGGGTGGCGCGACAGCGGCTTCAACTGAAAATCGAGGAATTCGTGGATGTCGAGCGTGCCCGCCTTGTACTGGTCGTAGAACTGCTGGTTGCGCGCCTCGTACAGCTCGCGGTCGAGCACCCCCTGTTCGATCAGGAATTGCGCCCACTCGAAATCGCTGTCTCCCGCGAGCAGCGTGTTGTCGAG
>CAZOQY010000135.1:2088-8560 GCA_964581835.1 uncultured Streptomycetaceae bacterium
ACCGGACGCTTGGTCTCGAGGGAGAAGCGATCGAGCGCGTCCAGCGTCGCCAGCAGCGAGGACAGGTCGCGGCTCGCGCGCGTCAGCAGGTAGTCGCTCACTTCGGGCAACAGGCGGAAGCCGCGGCCCGTGGCGTGATCGGCCAGCGCCCGCGCCTTTTCCTCGTCCGTCAGCGCGTGCGCCTGGTAGACCAGGCCCCAGGCGAGCCGCGTCACCAGGTCCTCGCGCAGCTTCAACTGCACCGGCGGCGCGGCGCCCGCCGCCAGCAACGCGCCGTTGCGCTCGCGCAGGGCGTTGTACAGTCCGAAAGCGGAGACCTGCCCCTCCTCGTCGAGCCGGTCGACGTCGTCGAGGGCGACGCATTCCATGCGATCGAGGCCGTCCGCGAGGCGGGTGCCGGCGGAACAGGCGACATAGGCCACGGCGCCCCCCGCCTCCTGCAACGCCGTCACCGTGCCTTTCAGCAGGTGGCTGCGCCCGCTGCCCGGCCGCCCCCAGACGTAGAGGAAACGCTCGCCCGCCTGGCGCGCGGCGAGGCGCCGCAGGTTGGCGATCAGTTCGCCGTTGCGCCCAGCGACGAAATTGCTGAGCGTCGGCAACGGCAGGCTGGCGAAATCGAGCGCGAGCTGTTTCATGTACCGGGGATGGGCCGATTGCGTCTGTATTTACGGTAGAATTCGCCTGCCTTGGACAGCGCAGAGGATGCAGAAAGCGACGGCTGCTTGGCTGCGCGCCTATCTTACCAAATGCCCCCGTCTTCCTTTCGGAAACACCGCTTGAAGAAGCCCTCCGCCCCCCGACCGCTGACCTATCGCGACGCCGGCGTGGACATCGATGCCGGCGACCGCCTCGTCGAGAACATCAAGCCGTTCGCCCGCAAGACCCTGCGCAAGGGCGTCATCGCCGGCATCGGCGGCTTCGGCGCCCTGTTCGAGATCGCGGCGAAGCGCTACCGCGAGCCGGTGCTGGTGTCCGGCACCGACGGCGTGGGCACCAAGCTGAAACTCGCGTTCGAGCTCGACCGCCACGGCTCCATCGGCATCGACCTCGTGGCGATGAGCGTGAACGACATCCTGACGCTCGGCGCCGAGCCGCTGTTCTTCCTCGATTACTACGCCTGCGGCAGGCTCGACGTCGCCACCGCCACCGAGGTCGTGAAAGGCATTGCCCGCGGCTGCGAGCAGGCGGGCTGCGCGCTGCTCGGCGGCGAGACCGCCGAAATGCCCGGCATGTACCCCTCGGGCGAATACGACCTGGCCGGCTTCGCGGTGGGCATCGTCGAGAAAAGCCGCATCATCGACGGCTCGGGGATCGTCGAGGGCGACGCCGTGCTGGGTCTGGCATCGAGCGGCGCGCATTCCAACGGTTACTCGCTGATCCGTAAAATCATCGCCACCAGCGGCGCCGACCTGTCGGCCAGGCTCGGCGGCCGCCCGCTCGCCGATGTAATACTGGAGCCGACGCGCATCTACGTGAAGCCGGTGCTGAAGCTCGCGCAATCGGTCAAGATCAGGGGTCTCGCCCATATCACCGGCGGCGGACTCGTCGACAACGTGCCGCGCGTCCTGTCCGACCGCCTGGCGGCGCGCATCGAGCGCTCGGCCTGGAAGCTGCCGCCGCTGTTCCGCTGGTTGAAGGAAAAGGGCGGCATCGAGGACGGCGAGCTCCACCGCGTCTTCAACTGCGGCATCGGCATGGTGGTGGTGGTGCGGGAATCCGATGCCGGCAAGGCCCTGCGGCTGCTGAAGGCGTCGGGCGAGACCGCCTGGCGCATCGGCCGCATCGTCAGGCGCAAGAAGAACGAACCCCAGGTCGTCATGGTCTGACGACGTGATGGGTAATGCGTCATGGGTTATGCGCCAAACCCCGTTGCGCGATAGCCACGCATTACCCATGACCCATCACCCATTACGGGGATTCAATGGCCGATAAAACCCTGGTCATCCTCATATCGGGCCGCGGCAGCAACATGGAGGCGCTGCTGGAAGCGCGCCTGCCCGCGCGGATCGCGGCGGTCATCAGCAACGATCCTCGGGCACGCGGCCTCGTCACGGCGCGGGCGCGCGGCATCGCCACCGCCGTCGTGGACCATCGCGCGTTCCCCGACCGCGCGTCGTTCGATGCCACGCTTGCCGCGGAAATCGACCGTCACCGGCCCGACCTGGTCGTGCTGGCCGGGTTCATGCGCATACTCACCGAATCCTTCATCGAACGTTACCGCGGCCGTCTCATCAACATCCACCCGTCGCTCCTCCCCGCGTTCACCGGCCTCCACACCCACCGCCGCGCGCTCGAGGCGGGCGTGCGCGCGCACGGCTGCACCGTTCATTTCGTCGCGCCCGAGGTGGACAGCGGCCCGATCATCGCGCAGGCGGCGGTACCGGTGCTGCCGGGCGATACCGAGGAACAACTGGCTGCCCGGGTACTGGTCGAGGAGCATCGTCTTTACCCGCAGGTCGTGCGCTGGTTCTGCGAGGATCGCCTGCGCCTGGGCGCGGACGGCACCGTCATCCTGGACGCCGCGCCGGTGCCGCCGGCGCCCGGCAACCGCTGAGATCATGACAGCGAGATTCCAGTCGATCCCGGCATTCCTGTCGGTTCTGGCTCCGCCGCTGCTCGCGCCGGCGCTCGCGTGGGCCGCCGCCGCGCTGCCGCCGCCCCAGTCCGTTTCCGCGAGCTACAACGTCTACATGAACGGCGGGCACGTCGCCGTCATGAACGAGACTTACGAGGCAAAATCGGGCGAATACCGGCTGGAGAGCGTAAGCCAGGCCGTGGGCCTGGTGGCGCTGTTCCAGCGGCAGGCGGTGCGTTTCGTGAGCGCGGGCAAGGTGACGGGGTCGGGGCTGCAGCCGCTGCGATTCGAAGGCAAACGCAGCGAGTCCGATCCCCGCCGCGTCCGCGGCGAGTTCGACTGGCAGGCCGGGCAGTTGACGCTCGAACACGGCGGGCGCACCGAGGTCCTGCCGCTGCCTCGCGGCGCCCAGGACCGGCTCTCGATCATGTACCAGTTCATGTTCCTCGCGCCGGAGAAGACCCGTCGCCTGGAGATCGCGATGACCAACGGCCGCAAGCTCGGCCACTACCTGTATACGGTGCAGCCCGGCGTCGAGATCGACACGCCGCTCGGACGCATGACGACGCTGCACGTGGTGAAACAGCACCGCCCCGACGAGAGCGGCGCCGAGATCTGGATTTCGCCGCAACACCGCTTCCTGCCGGTGAAGATGCTGGTCATCGAGGAGGACGGCGCGCGCTACGAGCAGGTCGTCACCCGCCTGGACATCAAGCCATGACGACGCGCGGCCGCCTCGTCATCGCAGCGATCGTCTCCGTCGCGCTGCACGGCTTGGTCGTATCCAGCGCCTGGGTGCCGTTGCCGTCCGGCCCGGGCGAAGGACGCCCCCTCCTCGCCCGACTCGCGCCAATGCAAACCGCGCCGGTCGCGCCCAAACCGCAGGCAAAAGCGCCACGCCGCCCGGCGCCGCCCCCCGCGCCAGTGGTTGCCGCGGCCGACACCTTTCCGCCGTCCGATGCGCTGCCTGCCGCTCCAGCACCGACCGAAGTCGCGCCTGAACCGCCGGTCGCGCCGGAGCCGCCGCAGCAACTCGCGCTGGCCACGGAATCGACCGCGGCCGTGGCGCACAGCCTGCCGCGCCGCGGCCGCATCACCTACACGCTGCTCTACGGCAACGACCGCGCCTACATCGGCAAGGTGGTGCAGGCCTGGGAAGTGAGCGACACCACCTACCGGCTGTCGAGCGAAGCCGAGACCGGCGGGTTGATCGAGCTGTTCCGGCCGCAGCGCCTGCGCTACGTGAGCCAGGGCCGGATCACGCGCGAAGGCCTGAAACCCGAATCTTTCGAGATGAATCGCACCCGCCGCGGACAGAACGAAGCCGCGCAGGCGCGTTTCGACTGGAGCGGCGGCAAGCTCGCCTACGGCCATGCGCGGGAACCGAAGAACGTCCCATTGCCGTCCGGCGCCCAGGATTTCATGAGCTTCATCTACCAGTACGCCGTGCAGCCGCCCGCGCCCGGCCGCTTCCAGGTAGCAATCACCACCGGCACGCGCTTCGACATTCACGAAGTCGAGGTTGCCGCCGAGGAAAGCATCGAGACCCCGCTCGGCACGCTGCGCACGCTGCCGGTACGGCAACTGCCGCGGCCGGGCGCGGAGAGCATCCAGATCTGGCTGGCCGCGGATTATCGCTACCTGCCGGTACGCATCCGCCACTACGACCGCCAGGGCAACTTCTCCGGCGAGCAGGTGGTGAGCGAAATACGCATCAGCGAGGAGTAAGCCGAAATCACGATCAATCGTTTGCAACTTGAAGCGGCGGCAGAAGCGCTGACGCTCGCATTGAAATTCGACCGGCCCGCCGACTCGGTCCTGCACGACTTCTTCCGCGAACACCGCTCGCTGGGCGGTCGCGACCGGGCCTTCGTGGCCGACTCGGTATACGGCGTGCTGCGCCGCAAGCGCACCGCCGATCACCTCGCGCCGGACGCCGCGCCGCGCCACCTGCTGCTCGCCTACCTCGCCCGCGTCTGCGGCGCCAGCGTCCGCGAACTGGCCGGCGCGACGAATCCGAACGAGCAGTCCTGGCTCGCGCAGGTCAAGGCGGCGCCGCTGGATGGATTGTCGCTCGCGGCGCGCGCCGAGCTGCCGGACTGGGCAGCGGAGCGTCTCGGCCGGCAGCACGACGAAGCGGCGCTCATCGCGCTCGCCCGCGGATTGAACGAGCCGGCGCCGATGGACTTGCGGGTCAATATGCTGAAAACCGATCGCGAAGCAGTGCGGCGCGAGCTGGCGGAAAGCGGCATCGAGGCGGCGCCCACGCCCTACTCGCCGGCCGGCCTGCGCGTGCGAGAGAGGCCCGCGTTGAACCGTCACCGGCTGTTTCTCGAGGGGGAGATCGAAGTCCAGGACGAGGGCAGCCAGATCCTGTGCCACCTCGTCGCGCCCAGGCGGCAGGAACTGGTGGTGGATTTCTGCGCGGGCGCCGGCGGCAAGAGCCTGATGCTCGGCGCAATGATGCATTCCCAGGGCCGCCTCTACGCTTTCGACATCTCGACGGCGCGGTTGAACCGCCTGAAGCCCCGGCTCAAGCGCTCCGGGCTGTCCAACCTGTTCCCCCATTCGATCGACAGCGAGAACGACATCCGCGTGAAACGTCTCGCCGGAAAAATCGACCGCGTGCTGGTGGACGCGCCGTGCAGCGGCCTCGGCACGCTGCGCCGCAATCCCGACCTCAAGTGGCGGCAATCGCCGCGATCGGTCGAGGAACTGAAGGCAAAGCAGGCCGCGATTCTGCGCGCGGCGGCGAGGCTGGTGAAGCCGGGCGGGCGCCTGATCTACGCGACCTGCAGCCTGCTCGCGGAAGAAAACGAGGAGATCGTCGGCGTTTTCCTGAAAGAGCGCGCCGAGTTTCGCCAGCTCGATTGCGCGACCATCCTGCGCGAGGCGCGCATCCCGCTCGACACCGGCCCGTTCCTCCGGCTGTTCCCGCACGTGCACGGCACCGACGGCTTTTTCGCGACGGCCATGGAACGGGCCTAGGAACCGAAGCCGTTCCGCCGGGCGCGCGATTTATCCGCGCTCAGGCTGTTTCAGCCGGGCTTTCCCGCGGCAGCGAGAAATAAAACGTGGCTCCCGCGCCCACCTCGCCCTCGGCCCAGACGCGACCGCCGTGACGCGACACGATGCGCTGCACGATGGCGAGACCCACACCCGTCCCGGGAAACTCCTGGGCACCGTGCAGCCGGCGGAATACGCCGAACAGCTGCGCGTAATGCTTCATGTCGAAGCCCGCGCCGTTGTCCTTGACGCTGTAAATGATTGCGCCGTCCCTGTCCTGGCCGCTCACCTCGACCAGCGGGCGCTCGCGCTTGCTGCTGAACTTGATGGCGTTGATGAGCAGATTCATCCATACCTGCTTGATCAACGCCGCATCGCCGCGCGCCGGCGGGATTTCCCCCAGCGAGATAACCGGCATCTTCTCTCCGGCCGCCCTCAACTCGAAGATCACTTCCTCCACCAGGTGCCTCATGTCGACCGGGCCGGTTGCCAGCGAATTGCGTCCGATGCGCGAAAACTCCAGCAGGTCGTCGATCAGCTTGCTCATTTTCCGGCCGTTGTCGCGGACCACCCCGAGCAGGCGCCTGCCCTCGTCATCCAGTTGCGCGGCATAGTCCTCGGCCAGGATGCGGGCAAAGCCGTCGATCGCGCGCAACGGCGTGCGCAAGTCGTGGGACACGGTGTAGGTAAAGCCTTCCAGCTCCCGCACGCTCGCCTCCATCTGCGCAGTGCGCTCGTTGACGCGCCGCTCCAGACCGGCATTGAGCTGCCGGATTTCGTCACGCTGGACCTGCATCAGTTCGAACGCATGGTCGAGCGCCAGCATCAACTCGCCAATTTCGCCGCGCGGATACGGCTTGCCGATGCGGGCCGCGAAATCCCCGCCGCTGA
>CAZOQY010000136.1:0-8411 GCA_964581835.1 uncultured Streptomycetaceae bacterium
GCCGTACGGCGCCCAGGAACTGCTCGACCTCGAGCTGTACCTGGCGGTGCGGGGAAATGGATTGCCGGTGGAAACGCCGGGGGTCAGGCGTTAGGAATTAACCGCAGAGGCGCAAAGACGCGGGAAACACTTCAAAAAACCGAACCGCCAAGCACGCCAAGGCCGCCAAGAAAATTAATACAGATAAACGTTCCCGTTAAGCAGACGCATCGCAAGCGGCGTGTCTGCTGAAATGGCTGATTGGGGGACAAACGGTTCATTGATTAGGTGAGCGCGATTTGGCCCAAAGCTGAGGGAAGGGAACCACCACCTGCCCCTCCTCGGCAAGAAGGCGGCGTCGTTGCCGCAAGAATTCAACTAGACCAACGTGATCAGATAGCACCATCGTCAAGTCGTAGCCGTCGATCGTGTAGAAGGTCGGTTGCTTCCCTTGTGTGATGGCTTGTCGGGCCTCGTCAGTAATGCCATTCAGGGAAATGAAGACGCCGCGCGTAAACGCGGATTTGCCCTCAATCTTGCCCCGGAAGATTAGTAGTGATGCTTCAGACAGGGGGCTCTTCTCCCATTTGGCTTCGACGAGATACGTCTCATGATCGAGATCAAAGGAGCCATCAATCTGCTCGCCGACAACACGAAAGGGTTCTCTAGGAGCTAGCCCGTGAAGGGCAAACATTCGATTCAGAACTTTCTCGAAGAGCAGCCCTGCCTTTTGCGGAGATTCCTCTGCATGCAAACCAAAAAACTGTTCTTTGATTTCGCGAAGATCTGCCGAACGTCTAGATTCCTCTGCAACTTTATGCTCTTCACGCGCGATGACTTCATCTACACGTTTCTTTGCTCTCCCCGCACTGTCAAGCCGTAGGGACGCGATGAAATCCGGATCCCACAAATCCGGAAATTTGAAGCCGACATCCAACAGATGTCCATTGAGCTTCTCTATTTCCGTCGGTTGGATTGGTTTGCCTCCTTTATGCCGGTACGTAAGCCCGGCGCGAACGACTTCGAGCACTAGTCTTTCAAAATTTCCCCGACGATGCTCGAGCGTTCTTTGAAGAAGAGCAGTAATCATTGGCAACTTACTTCCGGGTTGCCAGAAGTCGCCGACCCCAGCTTTTTCTGCAACGGTCTTGAACGAAACGTGCCCCTTCCATCCTGGATTGCCAGAGCCGGGAAGAAAATCGTAGAGCAGATCAGCCATGTCGGTGATAGCTCGGGACTCCTTGAGACTTATCGCCATGTGGACCTAAACTGATTCCGTCGTCCTACGTTTGAAATTAGAGTTATCTACGCTGCTAAATTCTTGGGTGTTCAGTGGTCGGTCTGCTCAAGCCACTCAGCAAAACGGGCAATTTCAGAAATTGCGGCTTTTAGTTTCTCGTGTGTGACGTGGATCGTAGGTGGCATCAGCCAATTACGCGCTCCTTCTTCCATGTCGGCGAGAAGTTCACGGTCACGGTCATCAATAAAAAAAGGATTTGGCAACTTTTTCAGATCGTTGGCCGAGTAATACGAATTCTGCTCTGTTATCGACTCAGGATGCTGCACACGATTCCGTGCAAGAACTAACTCTTCCAGGAGGCCAAGGTTGCACGGGCTATTTTCAAAGCTGACGTTCAGCCGCTGAAAATATGCTTTGTATCCGTTAAACCAGCCCTGCTTAAACGCGGCGCCCAACGAATCATCGACGGGTATTCGGAGTTGTCGCTCCCAAGCTTTGAAATATAAATGAAATGAGGCCGAAAGCATGGAAAGACATGTACGACCAATGACTTGAAGTGACTCTTCAGCTTCAAGCCATTCTGAAAGGAACGCGGGTTCAGGGTCTTCACTGTAGGGCGGAACAAATGGCTCTTCCCCCGCTTCGATTTTTCGTTTTCGCTCAACAAATGGGGCAGCACTGTTGACGTAAAGCCGTTCAACAAAAGTCAATCGTTCGCCAAGAAAGTAACGAATATCCACAGCTCACTTTCCTGACGCCCAACCTGAGATAGGAACCCCTAAAAAATTAGTTTAATACCGCTTGGTTGTTATGGGGATGTCAGTTTGTCTCGGTTGGGGCGAGCGTGCTGGCGATGCTATCCAGATCAATGCATCGCGGGCAACCATCATATCGAATCAGTCAGATAATCCTTAAAACTTTGAAGGATTTTGGGCCGGCAAGGCGTCAGCAACCCTTTCGGAATGCAGCCCGCGCATTGAGCGGCGGCGTGCCGTCCGTTCGAATGCGCGGAGTTAAACCGGCACTATGTGTCCGGTTTAACGCTTCTTGGGCATGTAGAGATCCGTGATCGACCCTTCCGCGATTTCGGAGGCGAAGAACACGGTCTCGGACAGCGTCGGGTGGGGGTGGATGGTGAGGCCGAGGTCGGCGGCGTCGGCGCCCATCTCGTAGGCGAGCACGGTTTCCGCGATCAGCTCGCCGGCGTTGACGCCGGTCATCGCAGCACCCAGCAGCCGGTGTGTGCTCTTGTCGAACAGCAGCTTGGTCAGGCCTTCCTCGCGGCCCATCGAAATGGCGCGGCCGCTCGCCGCCCACGGGAAAACCGCCTTCTCGTAATCCGCGCCGCGCTTCTGCAGCTGGGACTCGGTCTCGCCCATCCACGCGACCTCGGGGTCGGTGTAGGCGACCGACGGGATGGTGCGGGCGTCGAAGAACGCCTTGTGCCCAGCGACGACTTCCGCCGCGATCTTGCCCTCGTGGCTCGCCTTGTGCGCGAGCATCGGCTCGCCGCAGACGTCGCCGATGGCGTGAATGTGCGGCACGTTGGTGCGCAGCTGCCTGTCCACCGGGATGTAGCCGCGCTCGTTGACGGTGACGCCCGCGGCCTGCGCGTTGATCTCGCGCCCGTTGGGGCGGCGGCCGACGGCCATGAGGATATAGTCATAGAGTTCCGGCTTGGGTGCGCCGTCGCCCTCGAAGGTGACCTTGAGCCCGTCCTTCTGCGCTTCCACCTTCGCGACCTTGGTCTTCAGCAGGATCTTCTCGTAGCGGCCCTCGATGCGCTTGGCCAGCGGCCGCACGACGTCCTTGTCCGCGCCGGGGATGATCGAGTCCATCAGCTCGACGATCGTGACCTTCGACCCGAGGGCGTCGTAGACCGTCGCCATCTCGAGGCCGATGATGCCGCCGCCGATGACCAGCAGCCGCTTCGGCACTTCCGGCAGCTCGAGCGCACTGGTCGAATCGATCATGCGCGGGTCATCGTAAGGGAACCCCGGAATCCTAGCGATGCTGGAACCCGCTGCGATAATGCAGTGGTCGAAAGTGATCGTCTTGATGCCTTGCGGGGACTCGACCCGCAAGGCATTGGCGGAGGCGAATTGCCCCTTGCCCTGTACGACCTCGACCTTGCGCTGCTTCGCGAGCCCGGTGAGTCCCTTGGTGAGCTTGCCGACGACGCCGGCTTTCCAGCCGCGCAGCTTCGCCAGGTCCACCTTCGGCTTGCCGAACTCGATGCCGGCGTGCGCGACTTCCTGCGACTCCGTCAGCACCTTGGCGACGTGCAGCAGCGCCTTCGACGGGATGCAGCCGACGTTGAGGCACACGCCGCCCAGTGTTGCATGGCGTTCGACCAGCACCACCTTCTTGCCGAGATCGGCGGCGCGGAACGCCGCGGTGTAGCCGCCGGGGCCGGCGCCCAGCACCAGCACTTCGGCGTGGAGGTCGCCCTTGGGCCCGGCGTAAGGCGTGATAGGTGATGGGTGATGGGTGATGGGTGATGCGGGAGACGCGCTCGTCGCGCTCCCTTTGTCCGCGGACGGCGGCGGGGGCGCTGCCGGGGCCTTCGCGGTTGGCGCCGGCGTGGGGGCGGCTGCGCTCACCTCAAGAATGAGAACGAGCGAATCCTTGGAAAGCTTGTCGCCCACTTTTATTTTAAGTTCCTTCACGACGCCGGCGGCGGGTGAAGGAACTTCCATCGTCGCCTTGTCCGATTCCAGCGTGATGAGCGGGTCTTCCTTCTTCACGCTGTCGCCGGGCTTGACCAGCACTTCGATCACCGGCACGTCCTTGTAGCCGCCGATGTCGGGAACCTTGATTTCGATTGTCGCCACTCGTTACTTTCTTATTTGTCCGTTGCCGTAAACGACCCACTTCAGCGAAGTGAGCCCCTCGAGCCCGACCGGCCCGCGCGCGTGCAGCTTGTCGGTGGAGATGCCGACCTCGGCGCCGAGGCCGTACTCGTAACCGTCGGCGAAGCGGGTCGAGGCGTTCACCATGACCGAGCTTGAGTCCACCTCGCGCAGGAAGCGCTTCGCGCGCGCCTTGTCCTCGGTGACGATGGCGTCGGTGTGCTGCGAGCCGTAGACGGCGATGTGCTCCATCGCCTCGTCGAGCCCGGCCACCACGCGCACCGAGAGGATGGCGTCGAGGTATTCGGTGTACCAGTCCTCTTCCGTGGCCGGCTTCATCTGCGGCACCAGCCTCCGCGCCTCGTCGTCACCGCGCAGCTCGATGCCCTTCTCGAGATAGATTCTGGCGAGCGGCGGCAGCACTTCGGCCGCGATGCCGCGCGCCACCAGCAGCGTCTCCATCGTGTTGCAGGTGCCGAGCCGCTGCGTCTTGGCGTTGTCGGCGATGCGGATCGCCTTCTTCAGGTCCGCCTTGTCGTCGATGTAGGTGTGGCACACGCCGTGCAGGTGCTTGATCATCGGGATGCGCGACTCGCGCATCAGGCGCGCGATCAGGCTTTTTCCCCCGCGCGGCACGACCACGTCGACGGTGTCCTGCATCGTGATCAGCTCGCCGACCGCGGCGCGGTCGGTGGTCTCGATCACCTGCACCACGGACTCGGGCAGTCCCGCGGCCTTCAGGCCCGCGTGCACGCAGGCGGCGATCGCCTGGTTGGAATGGATCGCTTCCGAGCCGCCGCGCAGGATCGCGGCGTTGCCGGATTTCACGCACAGGCCCGCGGTATCGGCGGTGACGTTGGGGCGCGACTCGTAGATGATGGCGACGACGCCGATCGGCACGCGCATCCGGGCGACCTTGATGCCGGAAGGGCGCTTGCGCGGCGCCGTGATCTCGCCGACGGGATCGGGCAGCGCCGCGATCTGCCGCAGGCCGTCCGCCATCGCCGCGATCACCTTGGGCGTGAGCGTCAGGCGGTCGACCGCCGCCGAATCGAGGTTCTGGCGCCGCGCCTCCTCGAGGTCGCGTGCGTTGGCTTCGATCAGTTGCCGGCGGTTGCGCTCGAGCGCCGCCGCCATTTCCTTCAGCGCGCGGTTCTTGGTCGCGGTGTCGGCGCGGGCGATGACGCGCGCGGCGATGCGCGCCTGGCGGCCGACGTTGTGGATGTAGGTGGCGACGTCCATAGAAAACCCGTGCAGGCGCGCGGGGGAGTCGCTCAGAACAGTCCGACCTGGTTCCGTTCCGCTGCGCGCGCGGCGGCAGCCATTTTACCCTGTTTCGGCAAGGGCTTGGCGGGGGCGCTGCCGGCGAAACGCAGGGCCAGTTGCAGCAGTTCGTCCCACGCGTCGCCGCGGATCAGGCCTTTCACCGTGCGGTCGACTTTCGCCGCGTGCACGAGCGCGGCCTCGACCTGTTCCCTGGTGAAGCGCCGGCAATTCTGCTGCATCAGGCTCTGATGGCTCGCGCCCCACACGCGCGCGTCGCGCCACAGTTGCGGCGGCGTCCTGCCTGCGGCGATGCCGTCGAGCGCGCGGCCGATCGCCCGGATCTCCTCGGCGAGCGCCCACAGCACCAGCGGGGGCGCTACGCCTTCGCCCTTCAGGCCGTCCATCATCTTCGCGAGGTGCAGCACGTCGCCCTCGAGCAGCGCCTCGCCGAGGTTGAACACGTCGTAGCGCGCGACGTCGAGCACCGCCTCGCGCACCTGCTCGAAAGCGATCGTCCCCGCGGGGAACAGCAGCGCGAGCTTCTGCACTTCCTGGTGCGCCGCGAGCAGGTTGCCCTCGACGCGCTCGGTGATGAAATCCAGCGTTTCCTTGTCCGCTTCCTGGTTCTGGGCGCGCAGCCGTCCGGCCAGCCATTCCGGCAGCGCCTTGCGGGTGACGGGCTTCGCCTCGACCATCACCCCGGCGCGGTCGAGCGCCTCGAACCAGCCGGCTTTCTGCGCGCGCCAGTCCACGCCCGGGAGGACCACCAGCGTGACGGTATCGGGCGGCGGCGACTCGCAGTAGCCCGCGAGCGCCGCCGAGCCTTCGGTGCCGGGCTTGCCGGTGGGCACGCGCAGCTCGAGCACGCGCCGCGTGGCGAACAGTGATTGCGAGTTGCCGGTGAAGGCGAGCTCGCTCCACTTGAAGCCGGCGTCCACGGTGAGCACGTTGCGCTCGGTGTAGCCTTCGGCGCGCGCCCTGGCGCGGATGCGGTCGCAGGCCTCGAGGGCGAGGAGCGTTTCGTCGCCGTAAACGGTGTAGAGCGGCTTGAGGTCCCGGGAGACGTGCTGCTGGAGCTGCTCGGTGTTAATTCTCATTGAACCGCCAAGACGCCAAGACGCCAAGACGATTCTATATAAGAATCGACGGTTCGTGCGAGGACTTCAAGCTTGTGTGCCGCGGCAGCGGAGGGGCGAGCCGCCCCGGGACGAATGCCGATTTCGTTCTTCTTGGCGTCTTGGCGGTTCAAGATTGAAGTTTGGCGGCCTGCAGGCGGCGCACCAGTTGTTGCACCGCGTCGTTGCGCATGTCGCGGTAGAGCAGCGCTTCTTCCGAGTCCTTGGAGAGCGCCTGGTCGTCGGTGTAGGAGTAGTCGCGTTTCAGCAGGATCTCGGTCGCCGGAATGTGTTCGCGGTTCTTCGCGTCGGTCAGCCGGAACGAAACGCGGTAGCGCAACTGGTATTCGCTCACGCGCCCGCCGCCGGTGAGCGACAGGATCTGTTTTTCCTGCAGCTCGTTCAGGACCTGCAGGATCACCTGGGCATCGTCCGGCCGGTCGGTGAGCCTGGCGTTGCTGCCCGCCCGCACCGTGCGCTTCAACTGCGTCGCGAATTGCGACGAGGCCGCCGCCCGAACGTGCAGCGATTCGAACGGCAGCGGCGCGGTGCCGCGGAGCTGGAAGCCGCAACCGGCCAGCGCCAGGCAAAGCACGGCGCTGGCGGTGAGGCGTGAGACGTGAGGCGTGAGGTGGAGCATAGGTTCGATCAGGGTTTTCACGATTCTACGCCTGACGCCGTACGCCTCACACCACCAGATTGACCAGCCGTCCGGGGACGACGACGACCTTCTTGATGGCCTGACCGGCGACGTGTTTCTGCACGGCGGGGTCGGCGAGCACGAGCGCTTCGATCGCCTGGCGGTCGGCGTCCTTCGGCACGCGCACGTCGCCGCGCTTCTTGCCGTTCACCTGCACCACCAACTCGATCTCGTCCTCGACCAGTGCGGCGGGATCGGGCTCGGGCCAGGCGGCGGCCAGCACGTCTTCCCCGAACTTCAGCTCGCGCCACAGGTAATGGGCGACGTGCGGCGTAATGGGCGAGATGAGCCGCAGCAGGATGCCGAGCCCTTCGTGCAGCACGGCGCCGCGCGCCGGATCGCCGGCCGGCGCGCGCTCGAGCGCGTTCAGCATCTTCATCGCCGCCGAGGCCACGGTATTGAACTGGTGGCGGCCGATGTCGTAACTGGCCTGCTTCAATGCCGCGTGCACTTCCCGGCGCGTGGCGGCGAGTTCCTTCGACGGCGTGCCAGCCGGCGCCGCTGCCGCGCCGGACTGTCCGAACTCCCACGCGAACGTCCACAACCGTCGCAGAAAACGCGCCGCGCCCTCGACGCCGGCGTCGTTCCATACGAGCGTATCTTCCGGCGGCGAGGCGAACATCATGAAAAAGCGCGCGATGTCGGCGCCGTAGTGGTCGATCAGTTCCTGCGGGTCCACGCCGTTGTTCCTGGACTTCGACATGGTGCCCATGCCGCCGGACTCGACCGGCTGGCCGTCCGTTTTCAGGACCGCGGCTCCGTCCGCCTTCGTCTCGATCTCGACCGGGTTGTAGTAGGTGATGCGGCCGCTGCCGGTCTTGCGGAAGTAGATCTCGTTCAGCACCATGCCCTGCGTGAGCAGGTTGCTGAACGGCTCGTCGAGCTTCGCCAGCCCCAGGTCGCGCATCACCTTGGTCCAGAAGCGCGAATAGAGCAGGTGCAGGATGGCGTGCTCGATGCCGCCGATGTACTGGTCCACCGGCATCCAGTAGTCGGCGCGCGCGTCCACCATTGCGTCGGCGCGGTCGGGGCAGGCGTAGCGCGCGAAGTACCAGGACGAGTCGACGAACGTGTCCATGGTGTCGGTCTCGCGCTTCGCGGGCTTGCCGCACGAGGGGCAGGTCGTGTTCACGAACGAGGGCAGCTTCGCGAGCGGGTTGCCGCTGCCGTCGGGCACGAGGTCTTCCGGCAGCACCACCGGCAGGTCCTCGTCCGGCACCGGCACGTCGCCGCAGGCCGGGCAGTGGATGATCGGCACC
>CAZOQY010000137.1:0-7901 GCA_964581835.1 uncultured Streptomycetaceae bacterium
TGGAGCCGCTGCAGGCCAACCCCACCATCATCGAGGACAACTGCTTCATCGGCGCGCGCTCCGAGATCGTGGAAGGCGTGGTGGTCGAGGAAGGCTCGGTCATCTCGATGGGTGTTTTCATCGGGTCGAGCACGCGCATCTACAATCGCCAGACCGGCGAGACGCTCTACGGGCGCGTGCCGGCGGGGTCCGTGGTGGTGTCGGGCAGCCTGCCGGACGCCGGCGGCAAGTGCAACCTCTACTGCGCGGTGATCGTGAAGCAGGTCGATGCCAGGACCCGCGCCAAGACCAGCATCAACGAGCTCTTGCGCAGCGATTAAGGGTGTTCGGGTGGTATAGTATTTTCAGCCGGCCCGTCCGGCGATTGCACAAGGGGAAGCAGCCATGTTCGTGACACCGCTGTTCAAGCTGATGGCCGACAAGCAGGCCTCGGACATGTTTTTCACCTCCGGAGCGCCGATCCAGATCAAGATCAACGGCGTGGTCATGCCGATCAACAACCAGGCGCTCGACCCCGAGCAGTGCAAGAAGATCTGCTACGAACTGATGACCGAGGCGCAAGTCAAGGAATTCGAGTCCATCCACGAGATGAACTTCGCCCAGAGCGCGGGCGAGCTCGGCAACTTCCGGGTGAACATCTTCCGGCAGAAGAACACGGTCGCCATGGTGATCCGCTTCGTCAAGCCCGACGTGCCGGCTTTCGAGTCGCTGGGGCTGCCGCCGATCCTGAAGGAAGTGATCATGGAGAAGCTCGGGCTGATCCTGGTGGTGGGATCGACCGGCTCGGGCAAGTCGACGACCATGGCTTCCATGATCGATTTTCGCAACAGCAACAGGACCGGCCACATCCTCACCATCGAGGACCCGGTGGAATTCGCGTTCAAGCACAAGAAATCGATCGTCAACCAGCGCGAGGTGCGCGTCGACACGCAAAGCTACGCGAACGCGCTGATCAGCGCGATGCGCGAGGCGCCAGACCTCATCATGATCGGCGAGATACGCGACCAGCCGACGCTGCAGAACTGCCTGCTGTTCGCGCAGACCGGCCACCTGTGCATGTCCACGCTGCACGCCAACAACAGCTACAACGCGCTGAACCGCATCATCAACTTCTTCCCCCGCGAAGCCCGCGATTCCCTGCTGGCGGACCTCGCCATCTCGTTGCGCGCCGTCATTTCACAGCGGCTGATCCGCACGGTCGACGGCAAGCGCGTGCCGGCAGTGGAAGTGCTGCTCAACACGAAACACATCCAGGACCTGATTGCGAAGGGCGAGATCGACCAGATCAAGGACGCTTTGGAGCAGAGCCTGTCGCCGGGATCCCAGTCTTTCGAGCAGGCGTTGTTCCACCACATCAACAGCGGCAAGGTGTCGGTGGAGGAAGCCATGGCGCACTCGGACTCGCCCACCAACCTGCACTGGCTGTTGAGCAACGCGCCGAAACCCGCGGCGGGCGCCCCGGCAGGCGCGGCGCAGTCGTCGACGCCGACCAAGGCGCCCGACGACATCTCGAGCATCAAGCTCAACCTCGACGCGCTGGGTTGAGACTGCGGGTTGATACGGCGGGCTGAGACGGCGGTTTGAGCCACCGCGCCCGATCCTCCCGCCCGTGGACCGTAGCCGGGCTGATCCGCGAAGGAACCCGCCGCTTTCGCGCTGCGCGTCTGCATTTCGGGCACGGCACGAATCGCGCGAGCGACGAAGCTGCTTATCTGACCCTGCACGCGCTGGGGTTGCCACTCGATGCGTCGGCGAGGATTCTGTCCTGCCAGGCGAGTCCCCGGCTGGCGCGCCGCGTCCTCGGCTTGTTCGAGGCGCGCATTCGCACCCGCAAGCCGGCGGCTTACCTGACACGCGAAGCCTGGCTCGGCGATTTCCGTTTCTACGTGGACGAACGCGTCATCGTCCCCCGCTCCCACATCGCGGGCATGCTCGCCGACGGATTGCGTCCCTGGGTCACGGGCAGAATCGCGACGGCGCTCGACCTGTGCACCGGCTCCGGCTGCCTTGCGGTCCTGATCGCGCGCGCATTCCCCCGGGCGCGCGTCGACGCCGCCGACATTTCCCCCGCGGCCCTGGCCGTAGCACGACGCAACGTGCGGGACTACCGGCTCGATAGGCGCATTCAGCTGGTCAGGTCCAATCTGTTTTCCGCGTTGAGCGGAAAACAGTACGATCTGATCGTCTCCAACCCCCCGTACGTCACGGCGGTAGCGATGCGCGGCCTGCCGCGCGAGTACCGCCACGAGCCCCGGCTGGCGCTTGCGTCCGGCCGCGACGGGCTCGATGCCGCGCGCGCGATCCTGCAGCGGGCGGCGGCCCATCTCAACCCCGGCGGCCTGCTGGTGATGGAGATCGGCAGCGGGCGCCGCCGCCTCGAGCGGGCATTCCCGCGGCTGGAATTTACCTGGGTCGAGACGCCCGGTGGCGGCGATGTGCTGGTCGTTGGCCGCGATCAACTGCTGCGACAGGCGCGTCCACTCCCAGCGAAGCCAGCAACTGGCGGACTTCCCGCGGCGGCAGCTCGACGAACTGGCCGCGCTTCAACTGCCGCGGCAGGTTGAGCGCGCCGAAACGCACCCGCATCAGGCGGCTCACCCGCAGGCCCAGCGCCTGGAACAGGCGCCGCACTTCACGGTTGCGGCCTTCTTTCACGACGACGTGGTACCAGTGGTTGGCGCCTTCGCCGCCCCGGTCGCGCACGGACTCGCAGCGGGCCATGCCATCATCGAGCCTGATCCCCGACAGCAGTTTTGTCTGCTGTTCCGGCGTCAGCCTGCCCAGCACCCGCACTGCGTACTCGCGCTCCAGTTCGTAACGCGGATGCATCAGGCGGTTGGCGAGTTCGCCCGACGTGGTCAGTATCAGCAGGCCGCTGGTATTGAAGTCGAGCCGCCCCACCGCCAGCCATTTCGCGCCACGCAACGGCGGCAGCCGGTCGAACACGCTCACGCGCCCGCCGGGGTCATCGCGGCTGACGATTTCGCCTTCGGGCTTGTAGTAGAGCAGCACCCGCGCCGGGCCCCGGTCCGTGGAACGGCCGATCGCGCGCCCGTCGACCTCGATGACGTCCTGCGGGCTCACGCGCGCGCCGATGGTCGCCGCAACGCCGTTGACGGTCACGCGCCCGGCGCGCACGAGTTCCTCCATGTCGCGCCGCGAGCCCAGCCCGCCCTGCGCCAGCGCTTTCTGCAGCTTCCAGGTGCTGCCGGATGACCGTGGGGGTGTTTCTTTTTCGTTCATGGGGCTCAAGCCTCGCGTCGTTCGAGCACCGCCTGGGCGAGCGTGCCGCTGTCCACGTGCTCAAGTTCGCCGCCGACCGGCAGGCCGCGCGCGATGCGCGTCACCTTGAGGTCGCGCGCCCGCAACGCTTCGCCGACGTAATGCGCGGTGGCCTCTCCCTCGACGGTGAAGTTCGTGGCGAGTATCACTTCGCGCACGGTGCCGTCGGTCGCGCGGCGGATCAGCCGGTCGAGGTGGATTTCCCGGGGACCGATGCCGTCGAGCGGCGACAGCACGCCCATCAGGACGAAATACAGGCCCTGGTAGCACTGCGCCTGCTCCATCATCAGCAGGTCACCCGGGGCTTCCACCACGCACAGCAGCGCCGCGTCGCGGCGGGGCGAACTGCACAGCCCGCAAACGGCCTCCTCGGCGTAGTTGTTGCATCGATCACAGCGCCGCACCTTCGCGAGCGCCTGGTTCAGCGCCGCGCCCAGCCGGGCCGCGCCCTGCTGGTCGCGCTGCAACAGGTGGTAAGCCATGCGTTGCGCAGACTTGGGCCCGACCCCCGGCAGGCAGCGCAGGGAGGCGATGAGTTCCTCCAGCGAGGAAGATGTCTTCATCGCTTAGTGATGAATAGTGAATGATGGAGGATGAACGGCCAAGGGCCGGCCGATGGAAACGTATTCATCATTCCGCATTCATCATTCTGCATTAAGGACTAAAACGGCAGTTTTAGTCCTGGCGGCAGCGGCAACCCGGCGGTCGCCGCGGCCATTTTCTGCTGGGTGGTCTCGTCGACCCGGCGCGCCGCGTCGTTGAAGGCGGCGGCAACCAGGTCTTCCAGCATGTCGCGGTCGTCGGCGAGCAGCTTGGGGTCGATCGTGACGCGTTTGACCTCGTGGCGGCCGGTCATGACGACTTTAACCAGGCCGGAGCCGGCCTGCCCCTCGATCTCCATGACGGCCAGCTGCTCCTGCAGCTTCTTCATGTTCTCCTGCATGAGCTGCGCCTGCTTCATGAGGTTGCCGATGCCACCCTTCATAATGGCTCCTGTTGTTGTTTATTTGCCTGGCTTATGGCTGTTGGCCACAAGCCCAACAGCCAAAAGCCGGTGGCCGCTGCTATTGCACCGGCTTTATTGACGAGCCGACGATGCGCCCGTCGAAGTTGTCCACCAGCTCGCGCACGAAAGGGTCCTGCTCGATGGCGGCGACGGCCTGTGCCTGGCGCTGCTGGCGGTCGCGGCCGGCAATCGCGGCGGGCGATCCGCCGGCGTCGCCGGCGACCTGGATGGACAGCCGCAGCTTGCCGCCGAAGTGCTGCTCCAGCGCCGTTTTCAGGCGGTCCTGGTAAGGGCCGCTCAGCAGCCGCTGGTGGCTCTGGGCTATCCGCAGGTCGATGCGAGGCCCGTCCCGGCCGATGAATTCGCAATGCTTGGCCAGTTCGAGCGTCATCGCGGTCAGGCCCAGTTGCTCGACCAGCTCGGGCCAGGCAATGTCGCCGGCCATGTTGCCGGCGGCATCGCCCGGGACGTCATCGTTGTTTTTTTTTGATTCGGCCGCCAGCGCGGACGGCGTGCCGGCGGCACGCTGGACGGGCGCCCGCTGTGGCGCCGGCGCCACGGCACCCTGCCCGGCCGGCGCGAATGCGAGCATTCTCAGCAACGTCATCGTAAAGCCCGCTTTTTCGTCGGGCGCCAGGCCGAGGTCGCCGCGACCCTGGATCGCGATCTGGTAATAGAGTTGCAGGTCTTCGGGCGGGAACAGCCGCGAAAGTTCTTCCAGCGCAGCGCCGGCGGGCTCGTCGTCCGCCAGCGCGCCCGGCACGGCCTGCGCGAGCGCCAGGCGATGCAGCAGCGACCCCAGATCCTGGAGCGCGGATTCGAAGGACAGGCTCAACGCTTCCATGCGACCGGCTTCCGCCAGCAAGGCGGCGCCATCGCGATTCGCGAGCGCGCGCAGGATGGCGTAGAGATGGTCCTGCCCGACCACGCCGAGCATGGCGCTGACGGCCTCCTTGCCCACGCCGCCCCCGCCGTGGGCAATCGCCTGGTCAAGGAGGGAGAGCGCGTCGCGCAGGCTGCCCTGGGCGGCGTGCGCAAGCAATGGCAGGGCCGGCGCTTCGAAGCGGATGCTCTCCGCCTCCAGCACCTGCTGCAGCCGCTCGCGGATCTGCTGCTGCGGTATCTGCTTCAGGTTGAACTGCAGGCAGCGAGACAAAACCGTCACCGGGATCTTCTGGGGGTCGGTCGTGGCCAGGATGAACTTGACGTGCGCGGGCGGCTCCTCCAGCGTCTTCAGCATGGCGTTGAACGCGTTCTTCGACAGCATGTGCACTTCGTCGATGATGTAGACCTTGTAGCGGCCGGCGGTCGGCGCATAGAGCGCGTTCTCCAGCAGCTCCCGCATGTTGTCCACCTGGGTATTTGAAGCGGCGTCGAGCTCGATCAGGTCGACGAAACGCCCCGCGTCGATCTCCGTGCAGGCGGCGCACTTGCCGCAGGGCGCCGGGGTGACGCCGGTCTCGCAATTCAACGCCTTCGCGATGATGCGGGCGAGCGTCGTCTTGCCGACGCCGCGCGTGCCGGTGAACAGGTAGGCATGGTGCAAGCGCTGCTGCTCGAGCGCGTTTTCCAGCGCGCGCACGACGTGCTCCTGCCCGACCAGTTCGGCAAAGGTGCGGGGGCGCCACTTGCGGGCAAGAACCTGGGTCATGGGATCGGTATTTTACCGCCGGCGGCCCGCCGCCAGCGGCTAGAAATGGTACTGCAGCCGGACCTGGTGAAAATCGATGCCGTCGTTGGGCTTCTTGATGTCGGCATTGGACAAGTGCTGATAACGGTACGAAATGTCCCAGGCCTGCCGGGCGCCGAAGCGGTAGCCCGCGCCAATGTGATCGCCGAACTGGAACTGGGTGCTCAGGCGTCTGCTGCCGATCCGGGCCCTGGACAGCCAGTGGAAGCCGATGCCGGCTTCCAGATACATGCCTTTCAGGTCGTTGCCCTGGAACCGGAATACGGGCGTGAGACCGATGTCCACGATATCCGGGTTCTGGCCCGGGGCCGTATCCCCATACCAGTAGCCCAGTGCCAGGTCCCAGTATCCGCCAAGATGCGACTCTTTACCCTCGATCCAGCGCTTGTTCCAGTTCCACTGGACGGCGACCCGGCCCATTTCGGTGTGGCCGCTGTGCGTTCTGCCACCCTCGATCGCAAAACCATCGACGGCGGCAGCCCGCGCGCTCGCCAGGAATAAAACAGCCGCCGCCACCCCTGCTAAGACTGCTTTGCTCATTTTTCTTGTGCGCCAGCACCGCGCAAGCGGCACCGGGCGAAACAAAACGACAAAATATCGGGAGGCGAGCCTTACCCCCGGCACTTGCAGTGAATAGCTGTGGCTGCTTCCTTCCGGACCTGACCAGGTTCACTACGCTGCAATGCGGGGAGGCCCGCCGTCAGATGATTGTAAGAGGCCGCATCAAAATGAACAATACGGCCCCTGTCTCAGGGGAGTATGAGGGGAGTATCCCCTCATATGTTACGTCTCTAAGCATTATCTTCGTCCTCGGCCACTCGCAGCGGCAACGGGCCGGAGCCTTTACAAGCGCGTTGTTTAGTGATTCCATTCAATAAAAATCAGCGGCGCGGCCCGCGCCATCATCGGAGGACTGCATGGCCACGAAGACGATCGAATCCGTACTTCAGGAAAACCGCGTCTTTCCACCGAACCCGGCGCTGGCCAGCCAGGCGGCCATTCCGAGCATGGAAGCCTACCGCAAGCTCTGCGCCGAGGCCGAGAAGGATTTCGAGGGATTCTGGGCGCGGCTGGCGAAGGAGAACGTGCTGTGGCACAAGCCGTTCACCCGGGTGCTCGACCAGTCCAAAGCGCCCTTTTTCAAGTGGTTCGAGGACGGGCAGCTGAACGCCTCCTACAACTGCCTCGACCGCCATCTCAAGACCCAGGCCGACAAGACCGCCATCATCTTTGAAGCGGACGACGGCAAGGTCGCGAAGATCAGCTACAAGGAGCTGCACCGCCGCGTCTGCATGGCCGCCAATGGCCTGAAGTCGCGCGGACTCAGGAAAGGCGACCGCATCGTCGTCTACATGCCGATGTCGATCGAGGCGGTCGTGATGATGCAGGCCTGCGCCCGCATCGGCGCCGTCCACTCGGTGGTGTTCGGCGGTTTTTCGGCGAAAAGCCTGCAGGAACGGATCATCGACGCCGGGGCGGTCGCCGTTCTGACGGCCGACGGGCAGTTCCGCGGCGGCAGGGAAATACCGCTGAAGCCCGCGGTGGACGAGGCGATCGCGCTGGGCGGTTGCGAGTCGATCAAGTCCGTGGTGGTCTACAAGCGCACCGGCACCGCGATGCAGTGGGACGCGAAGCGCGACGTCTGGCTGCACGAACTCGTCGCCGGCCAGCCTGAAACCTGCGAGCCGACCTGGGTCGACGCCGAGCATCCCCTCTTCATCCTCTACACCTCCGGCTCGACCGGCAAGCCGAAAGGCATCCAGCATTCCACCGGCGGCTACCTGCTGTGGACCATCATGACCATGAAGTGGGTGTTCGACTGCAAGCCGGGCGATGTTTTCTGGTGCACGGCGGACGTGGGCTGGGTCACCGGCCACCACTGGCCCCAGTTCGCGCACCAGCGACAGCGCCACCAGAATGCCC
>CAZOQY010000137.1:7911-8395 GCA_964581835.1 uncultured Streptomycetaceae bacterium
TTTGGGCACCGTGGGCGAGCCGATCAATCCCGAGGCCTGGATGTGGTACCACGAGACCGTAGGCGGCGGCCGCTGCCCGATCGTGGACACCTGGTGGCAAACCGAGACCGGCGGTCACATGATCACGCCGCTGCCGGGCGCAACCCCGACCAAGCCCGGCTCCGCGACCTTCCCCCTGCCCGGCATCATCGCCGACATCGTGGACGAGACCGGCCACTCGGTCGGCAAGGGCAAGGGCGGCATTCTGGTGATCAAGAAGCCGTGGCCGTCCATGCTGCGCACCATCTGGGGCGACCCCGAACGCTACAGGAAGACCTATTTCCCCGAGGACTTCAAGGGCCAGTATTACCTTGCCGGGGACGGCGCTTCGTACGACGAGGACGGCTACATACGCATCATGGGCCGCATCGACGACGTGCTCAACGTTTCCGGCCACCGCCTCGGCACGATGGAAATCGAGTCCGCGCTGGTTGCCAACCCCAAG
>CAZOQY010000138.1:0-8291 GCA_964581835.1 uncultured Streptomycetaceae bacterium
TGCAGCGCGCGCGCGACCAGTTCCTTGCCGGTACCGGACTCGCCGGTGATCATGACCGTGGCGTGCGATTGCGACAGCCGCCCGATGGCGCGGAACACTTCCTGCATCGCCGGCGCCTGGCCCAGTATCTCCGGGGCCGCCTCGGTTTCCTCGGCCACGCTTTCCTGCCGCATGCTCTCTTCCATGGCGCGCCGGATCAGCTCGACGGCGTGGTCGACGTCGAACGGCTTGGGCAGGTACTCGTAGGCGCCACCCTGGAAAGCGGTGACCGCGCTCTCCAGATCGGAATAGGCGGTCATGATGATCACCGGCAGGTTGGCGTGCAGCGCCTTGGCCCGCTGCAGCAACTCGAGCCCTGATTCGCCGGGCATGCGGATGTCGCTCACCACCACCTGCGGCGTTTCGGTGTTGAGGACCGCGAGCGCCTCCTGCGCGGACGAGAAAGTCTTGAACGCGATGTTCTCGCGCGTCAGCGCCTTTTCGAACACCCAGCGGATGGAGCGGTCGTCGTCGATGATCCAGACGGGTTTCATGCTTCTGCTTTCTCGTCCACCGGCAGAAGGATGGTGAACGTGGTGTTGCCGGGCGCGCTTTCGAAGGAAATCATGCCGTGGTGCTGGTTGACGAAATTCTGCGCGAGCGTGAGCCCCAGGCCGCTGCCGCCTTCGCGGCCCGAGACCAGCGGATGGAAAACACGCTCCTGCAGTTCCTGCGGAATGCCGGGCCCGTTGTCGGTGATCTCCACCGCGATGGCGTGGCGGTAGCGGCGCCGCGCCAGCGTGACCTGGCCCACGACGCGGGTGCGCAGCCGGATCTCGCCGCGCGCGCCGCTGGCGGCGGCGGCCTGCGCCGCGTTACGCACGACGTTCAGCACCACCTGGATCAACTGTTCCCGATCACCCTTCAGCAACGGCAGGCTGACGTCGTAATCGCGGCGGATGGAGACGTTCTGCGGATATTCCGCCAGGATCAGGCTCCGCACCCGCTCCAGCACCTCGTGCACGTTGAGCCGGGTGGGCTGCGGCAGGCGGTGCGGCGTCAACAGGCGGTCCATCAGGAGCTGCAGGCGGTCGGCCTCCTTCATGATGACCTGCGTGTACTCGTGCAGGTTGGGGCGCTCCAGCTCGCGGTCCAGCAGCTGCGCCGCCCCGCGGATGCCGCCAAGCGGGTTCTTGATCTCGTGCGCGAGATTGCGGATCAGTTCGCGGTTGGCCTGGCTCTGGTCGAGCAGGCGCTCCTCGCGCGCGATCCTCAGCTGCTGCTCGATGTGGCGGAATTCGAGCAACAGCGCCCCGCCGTGCGATTCGTCGGCCGACAGGTCGGCCGGGGTGACCGTGCACGAGAGGTGCAGGCGCGCGCGCGCGCTGGCCCCCAGTTCGAAGTCGTGCTCGGTATAGCTGGAATTGCGGGCGCGCGCGTGCTCGATCGCCGCCTCGAGCACGGCGGTGCCGGTAAAGACTTCCCGCAACGGCAGCCCGGTGACGTTCTTGCTGCTCATTTCGAACAGGTTTTCGGCGGATGGGTTCATGTAGCGCACCGTGAGCCCGGCATCCACCACCACCACCGCGGTCGCCAGCAAGTCGAGGCCGGAGGAGGCGGCGGGTGTCATGTCAGGGGTCCGGGTACGGTGTATGAGCAAGAACCGCGCCAAGGCCGGCCGGCGCGCAGCAACCGGCTTACTTGGTGTTGGCCAGTTCGCGCCGGAGGTTGGCGATGTTGTCTTCGTGCAGCTTGACCTTCTTCTTGTACGGTTCGAGCCGGTCCAGCACGCGCTGGTAATTGCGCTCGCTCCCCAGGCGCTGGGATTCCTGGTCCGCCAGATCCTTCTTCGCCTGGTCCAGCAGCTTCTGCTCGCTCGCCAGTTCCTGGTCGAGGATCTTGCGGCGGTCGTTGTCGCGCTGCTTCTGGGTATCGCCGTCCACCTTGGGGAAATCCGCAGGCCGCTCCGCAGCTTTGCCCGTGGACTTGCTGGCCGCCGTCTTGCCGGGCGGGGGGGCAACGACATTGGGCGCCGACACCGCGAGCTGCTTGCAGCCCTTGGCCTCGGACTTGATGTTGGTGAAGCGCTTGTTGCCGCTTTCGTCCACGCACTCCCAGATGTCTGCACCCGCCTGGGAAGCAGGAAGCGCAAGCAACAGGGCCCACAGCCAGCGGGTATGACTCATCCGTTCCAGCCTCCTCGTACTGATAACGCCATCGCCACCCCCGACGTTGACCGCCTGGCACTAAATTTATTGTCTAAGTCTATGTCAATAAAACATTATTTGCAACGCACTTAAATGGTGCGGAAAGAAATACGCCGCCCGGACGGGCGGCGTATTTCTCATTGCAGAAGCCTCAGGAGACGGGCTCGAACTATGCGGCTATGCGGACTGACTTCTATTCAGATCGAAACCGAAGCCCACATGAACACTCTCACGCACCGATAACCCTTCTCTAGCCCCGGAAGCGGTTTTCAATTGAGGATTTTGTCGGGCAACCGCCCGGCAAAATCCTAGAGGCTGTAATACATCTGGAATTCGAGCGGGTGCGTGGTCATGCGGAAGGCGGTGAGCTCCTCGTGCTTCAGCGCCATGTACGCCTCCAGCATGTCTTTCGAGAACACGCCGCCGCGCGTCAGGAACTCGTGGTCCTTCTCGAGTTCTTCCAGCGCCTGCTCGAGCGAGTGGCACACCTTCGGGACCTTCGCGGCGATTTCCGGCGGCAGGTCGTAGAGATTCTTGTCGATCGGGTCACCCGGCTTGATCTTGTTCTGGATACCGTCCAGGCCTGCCATCAACATCGCGGTGAACGCGAGGTACGGATTGGCGGTCGGATCCGGGAAGCGCACTTCGATGCGGCGCCCCTTCGGGTTGGAGACCAGCGGCACACGCACGGAAGCCGAGCGGTTGCGCGACGAGTACGCCAGGTTGATCGGCGCCTCGAAGCCCGGCACCAGTCGCTTGTAGGAGTTGGTCCCGGGGTTGGTGATGGCGTTCAACGCCTTGGCGTGCTTGAGTATCCCGCCGATGTAGTAGAGCGCCAGTTCGGACAGGCCGGCATAGCCGTTGCCCGAGAACAGGTTCTGCCCGCCCTTGGCGAGCGACTGGTGCACGTGCATGCCCGAGCCGTTGTCGCCGACCACCGGCTTCGGCATGAAAGTCGCGGTCTTGCCGTAGGAATGCGCGACGTTGTGAACCGCGTACTTGAGGATCTGCAGCCAGTCGGCGCGCTTCACCAGCGGCGCAAACAGGGTGCCGATCTCGCACTGGCCGGCGGCCGCCACTTCGTGATGGTGCACCTCGACCGGCACGCCCATCTCCTGGATCGCGAGCACCATCGCCGAGCGGATATCCTGCAGCGAGTCGACCGGCGGCACCGGGAAATAGCCGCCCTTGATCGGCGGGCGGTGGCCCATGTTGCCGCCCTCGAATTCCTCGCCGGTGGACCACGGCGCTTCTTCGGATTTGATCTTGTAGTTTCGCTGGGGCCGAATGTTCTGAGGATTGAAACCGCAGCCGTTGCGGTATGCTGGCGATCGAGCGCGGATCGCGGTCGTAGCCCTTGCCATCGGACGGCTCGATCACATCGCAGGTCAGCAGCAGCGTCGGCTCGTCGGTGAACGGGTCCATGCGCGCGGTATCGGGATCCGGCATGAGCGTCATGTCGGAGGCTTCGATGCCCTTCCAGCCGGCGATCGAGGAACCGTCGAAGAAGTGGCCGTCGGTGAATTTGCTCTCGCCGAACATCGCCGTCGGCACCGAAACGTGCTGCTCCTTGCCGCGCGTGTCGGTGAAGCGGAAGTCGACGAACTTCACCTCGTTGTCCTTGACCATTTTCATTACGTCGGCGACGGTTGCCATCTAGCTCTCCTGTGATTGAAGCGAAATAGGGAAATCGGGACTTCCTGTCGAGCAGGAACTATGCCAAGGTTTTTCGTGGGAAACGCATTGTGCCACAAGGCTTTTATTCCACGCGGACGCCCCGAGATGCACGTTTATGGTGCGATTATATCCTTTGTGCACATTTATGGTGCATCAAGGCAACGGCCGGCGTCATTGTAAAATAGTACTTGGTTTCCAGCCGCATACGCTGCCTCGCTACACGCCCGGCGGCACCTCGCTCATCCAGTTCTCACGAAGGATCCGATGGCCATCCAGGACTTGCTCGAGAAAGCCGCCGCCAGGGCGCGGCAAATGGGGCTGCCGTACAGCGGCGCGCTCACGCCGGCCGAAGCGCACGAAGTCTGGCGCAGCGCGCCCGGCGCGCAGCTCGTGGACGTGCGCACCCGCGCCGAATGGGATTACGTCGGCCGCATACCCGGCGCGGTCGAGATCGAACTGCTCACCTATCCCTCGAACCGGCCCAATCCCGCGTTCGTGAGCGAACTCGAGGGCCGCGTGGACAAGTCGGCGCCGGTCCTGTTCATCTGCCGCAGCGGCGGCCGCTCTCACAACGCGGCGATGCTCGCGCGGCAGGCCGGTTACGGCACGACCTACAACGTGCTCGAAGGTTTCGAGGGCGACAAGGACAGCGAAGGCCATCGCAACACCGTCGGCGGCTGGCGCGCGGCGGGACTGCCGTGGACGCAGGGATGAGGGCGGAGGGATGAGGGATGAGGAGAGATGAACGCGCAGCGTGATGGTAACGGTTTGCTGTCAGGAACGAACAGCAGGAAATGGTCAGGCTGCTTCGTAATTTTCCTCATCCCTCCGCCCTCATCCCTCATCCCTGAGATTTCGCGCCGTATCCTTCACCGCCAGCCAGACAACCACCCCCGCCAATAGCGTCGACGTCGCAGCTGCGACGAGTATGACCCAAGGCGCGAAACGTTCCGCCATCAGGCCGCCGACCGCGAGCCCGGTGCTGATGCCGGCCAACAGGCAGGTCGTTCCCCAGGTGAAGCTCTCGGCCAGCATTTCGCGCGGCGACAGCCGCGATACCAGCAGGGACTGCACGGCGATCACCGGCGCCATCGGCGCGCCGGCAACGACGTTGGCCGCCGCAAACAGGAGCAGGTTGTCGATCGGCGCGAGCAGCAACAGGCCGGTCGCCATCAAGGACACTGCCGCGAGGAACTGTCGCGGCAGCGGCAGCCGCCAGTCGCGGCTGCCGTAGACCAGCACGCCGATCGCGCTGCCGAAGCTGGCGAGCGCCAGGATGACGCCCGCCGCCGCCGGCTTGCCGTGATGGGCGGCCTGCGCGATCACGGCCATCTCGTACAGCCCGAACGCAACCGCGTAGAGCGTGTTGGCCGCGAAAACCGCCGGCAACCGCGGGGTGCCGAGGGGCCCGAGCAGGCTGCGCCGCGGCGCGCCGGCATGCGGGACCCAGCCACGCGCCCCCGGCGAACGCAGGAATATCCAGGCCCCGACCGCGGCGCAAATCGCTGCGAGCAGGACCGCGCCAACCGGCGCGCCGGCCGCGACGAACCCGGCCACCAGCACCGGCCCGAGAATGAAAACCGATTCCACGATCGCGGAATCCACCGAATAGGCGGTCTGCAATTGCGCCGGATCGGATACCAGGCGCGGATACATCGCGCGCATGCAGATCGTGACCGGCGGGAACGCCGCGCCGGCGCAGGCCGCAGCAATCGCCACCCACCACCCGCTGGCCGACCCCAGCACCAGGGCCACCAGCGCGACCAGCATGACGGGATAGACCATGGCGCTCGCCGACAGGACCGGGCGCGGGCCAAGCCGGTCGATCAGGCGGCCCAGCAGCGGCGCGACCAGCGCCAGGCCCACCACGTAGCAGCCGGCCACCAGGCCGGCGATGGCAAACGAGCCACTGCGGCTCTGCAGGAACAACAGTATCGCCAGCGTCGCGATGCCGATCGGCAGGCGCCCGACGATGGATGCCGCCAGCGTCGCGCGCAGTCCGGGCACGCGAAACAGGTCGGTGTAGCGGGAGAAGGAAATCACCGGCGACGACGGGCGGCCGCGCTCACGCGGCCCAGTTCACCGCGCCCGTGTACGCGGTGGCGAGCACGATGACGCCGAAGGCGATGCGATACCAGGCGAACGCCGTGAAGTCATGGGTAGCGATGTAGCGCAGGAGCCAGCGCACGCACAGGAAAGCCGAGACGAAGGACACCGCGAAACCGACGGCGAACGGGCCGAGGTCGCTGGCGTCGAGCAGCGCGCGGTGCTTGTAGAGATCATAGGCGCCGGCGGCCATCAGCGTCGGCACCGCGAGGAAGAACGAGAACTCGGTGGCGGCGCGCCGCGACAGGCCGAACAGCATGCCGCCGATGATGGTCGCGCCCGAGCGCGAGGTGCCCGGTATCAGCGCGACCGATTGCGCGAGGCCTACCTTGAGCGCGTCGCGCCAGGTCATGTCGTCCACCGACTCGACCGTCGCCCGCCGCGGGCGCCGTTCGACCCACAGTATGATCAGGCCGCCGACGACGAAAGCGGCCGCTACCGGCACCGCGTGGAACAGGTGCTGCTTGATCGCGCCGCCGAACGCGAGCCCCAGTATCGCGGCGGGAACGAAAGCGATCGCCAGGTTCGCGACGAAACGGCGCGCGACAGGGTCGTGGGACAGCCCCGCCAGCACGCGTCCGAAACGCGCGCGGTACTCCCAGACGATCGCCAGCATGGCGCCGCTCTGGATGAAGATATCGAACACCTTGGCCTTGTCGCCGTTGAATCCCAGCAACTGCCCGGCGATGATCAGGTGGCCGGTGCTCGAAATCGGCAGGAATTCGGTGATGCCTTCGACGACGCCGAGTATCGCCGCCTTGAGATAAAGCGCGAGGTCCATTCAGCGCAACATTGTACGCGAGCGCGGGCCGCCGGCCGCGTCACTCGTAGCGCAACGCCTCGATCGGCAGCAGACGCGAGGCCTTGCGCGCGGGATAGAAGCCGAAAAAGATGCCGATCGCCGCGGCGAAACCCACCGCCAGCACCACCGAGTCCGGCCGCAGTTCGACGCGCCATTCGGCGAGATGCGCGATCAGGTACGACCCGCTCACGCCGAGCACGATGCCGAGCAGACCGCCGATCAGCGCCAGCGTGACCGCTTCCACCAGGAACTGCGCGAGGATGTCGCGCCCGCGCGCGCCCACCGCCATGCGCAGCCCGATCTCGCGCGTGCGCTCGGTCACCGACACCAGCATGATGTTCATGATGCCGATGCCGCCCACCAGCAGCGACACCGAGGCCACCGCCGCCAGCAGCAGCGTCATGATGCGGCTCGACTCCTCGCGCGCCGCCAGCACCTCCGACAGGTTGCGCAGGGTGAAGTCGTCGTCCGTGCCGGGCTGCAGCCGGTGACGCTGGCGCAGCAGGCTGCGGATCTCGTCTTCGACCTCCTTCATGTCCGCGCCTTCGCGGACCTTGACGAATATCGCCCCGACGACGCGCTGGCGCGCGATGCCGCCGCCCAGCACGCGGTTGCGCGCGGTCGAGATCGGCATCAGGATCACGTCGTCCTGGTCCTGGCCCATCAGGCTCTGGCCCTTGCGCTGCAGCGTGCCGATGACGGTGAACGGCACCTTGCGGATGCGGATCACCTGCCCGACGGGATCGGCGTCGCCGAACAGGCTGCGCGCCACCGATTCGCCGAGTATCGCGACCTTGGCCGCGCCGGTGAGGTCCGCCGGCTCGAAACCCTTGCCGGTGGCGATCACCCAGTTGCGCGCCTCGAAGTACTCCGGCGTCACGCCGTAGAACACCGTCGACCAGTTGTTGTTGCCCGCCACCACCTGCCCGGTGCCGCGCAGCTGCGGCGCGGACGCCTGCACGTCCTGGATCTCGCGCTGGATGGCGTAGGAGTCGTCCTCGGTCAGCGTGTTGCGCGAGCCCGAGCCCATGCGCACGCCGCCCGCGGTCACCGACCCTGGCAGCAGCATGATCAGGTTTGAGCCCAACGCCTTGATCTGTTCCTCCACCCGCGCCTGCGCGCCAGCGCCGATCGCGATCATGGTGATCACGGCGGCGACGCCGATGATGATGCCCAGCATGGTGAGCGTGCTGCGCAGCTTGTTCACGCGCAGGGCTCGCAGGGCGATGCGGATGCTGGCGAGCCAGGTCATGTCAGGCCGCCTGCTTTTCCAGGGCGTCGAGCATTTCCCGCGCGTCGGCCGGCTTCCCGACGCGCTGGTCGCTCACCACGTGCCCGTCGCGGAAACTGATGATGCGCGAGGCGAAATCGGCGATGTCGTGCTCGTGAGTCACCAGTACCACCGTCATGCCGCCGCGGTTCAACTGCTGCAGCAGCCCCATCAGCTCGAAGCTGGTGCGCGTGTCGAGCGCGCCGGTCGGCTCGTCGGCGAGGATCAGCACCGGGTCGTTGACGAGCGC
>CAZOQY010000139.1:0-8268 GCA_964581835.1 uncultured Streptomycetaceae bacterium
TCGCGGCGATGAAGGAGCTGGAAGCCGAGGGCCTGCTGGAGAAGCGGCAGACGCCCCTCAGCCTGAGCGATTCCCCGGCCGGGTTCGACGCCTACGTGCGCTCCGAGCTGAAGCGCTGGGACGGCATCATCCGGGACAACAAGGTCAAAATCGATTTGTGACGAGTGACGAGTGACGGGTGATGAGTGATGTGACGGTGTCGCCGCGCTTTGCGGCGAAAAAGCTGGAAGACTTTACCGCCAGGGCATTCCAGGCGGTCGGCATACCGACAGCGGATGCGAAGAGCATCGCGGAGCTGATGGTGCGGGCCGACGTGCAGGGCTCCGAGGGCCATGGCATCTTCCGCCTGCCCCAGTACGTCCGGCGGATCCAGGGCGGCGCGGTCAACGTCAGGCCGAACATCCGCGTCGCGCGCGAGGCGGCGGCCATGGCGCTGGTGGACGGCGACAACGGCATGGGCCACCTGGTGATGCGTTTTGCCACCGAAAAAGCCATCGAAAAGGCGAAGACCGCGGGCATCGCGTGGGTGGGCGTCAAGTGGAGCAACCACGCCGGTCCCGCTTCGCTCTACGCCAGCATGCCGATGGCGCACGACATGATCGGGCTGTATCTGGCGGTCGGCAACGCCAACCACCTGCCGGCGTGGGGCGGGCTCGACATGCTGCTGTCGACCAATCCGATCGCTGTGGCGGTGCCGGCGGGCGAGGAACCGGCGATCGTGCTCGACATGGCGACGACGGTGGCCGCCTACGGCAAGGTGAAGACCAAGGCGCAGCGCGGCGAGACCATGCCCGAGGGCTGGATGATGGACCGGCAGGGACGGCCGCTGACCGATCCGAAACGCTCCAGCGAGGGCTTCCTGCTGCCGATCGGCGGCTACAAGGGCTATGGTCTCGCGCTGGTCTTCGGGCTCCTCGCCGGCACGTTGAACCAGGCCGCGATGGGCAGGGACGTGGTGGATTTCAACGCCGACGACGTGACGCCCACCAACACCGGGCACGCCATCGTCGCGATCAACGTGGAGGCGTTCCAGCCGGTCGCGGAGTTCAAGAAGAGCGTGGACGTCCTCGTGCGCGATCTCCGCAAGTCGGAGCGCCTGCCCGGGGTGGACCGCATCCGGCTGCCCGGCGAGGGCAGCCATGCCGCGCGCGCCGACCGGGAGAAGAACGGGGTGCCGCTGCCGGCGCCGCTACTCGCGAGCTTGGCTCAACTCGCGAGCGAGTTGAAGATCGCCCCGCTCGCTTGAGGGATGAGGGCGGAGGTAGGAGGGATGAGGAGGGAGAAAACGACGTAACGCCCGGAATACGTGACTAGAACCTATCTCAAAAACCCCGTTTAGCCACAGAGAACACAGAGTTCACAGAGAAGAACCCAAGCCTGAAAATCGCCCCCCTCTGTGTTCTCTGTGCTCTCTGTGGCTGATTTGCTTTTGAGCATTTTTGAGACGGTTTCTAGCCGCCATGTTCGCCCGATTTCTCCGGCCCGTCCCGCTGCATCGGGACGGGCGTTCGCCGGCTTTAACGTGCGCAGGCACGTTATGCGAAACCCCGGCTCACTCCCTCATCCCTTAGTCACGCGCAATGTGACGTAAATCACGGCACTTTTCCCTCATTCCGCGGTCCATGACGGGGAGATAATCTCCCCGCGCCATGCCCGTTTACTATCCCCGTTCCTTCCCGAGGCTGCTCGCGGTCGGCTTCACGCTGGTCGCGCTGCCGCTGGTGTTCGCGCTGGTCAACAATGCCATCTCGGTGGACCGGCTCGCCAACCGCAGCCAGAACGCGGTGTACCAGGCGGCCCAGGCCACCCAGGCGAGCCGGCGCCTCGCGCAAATGCTGACGGCGCTCGAGCGCACCGCGCGCCAGATGCTGATACTCGACGACCGCTCGCTGCTCGACACTTACGCGGCGAATCGGCTGAAATTCGAGCAGGCGGTGGCGGAGTTCTCGCGCCTGCCGCTCGATGCGGAACAGAAAGCCGCGGTCGACGAGATCGTGCGCGGGGAGGCCGGGATCTACGCCGTGCTGTCCCGCCCGGACGCGAAGAGCGCGCAGCTGAAAGGCGCGGTCGAGCGCTTCGTGGCGCTCGCCGACCGCGCCCAGTCCATCGTGGCGAGCTCGAACGTCCAGATCGACCGCGAGGTCGAGGCGATGCGCACGACCGCCGACCAGGCGCAGCGCATCACGTTCTGGCAGCTGCTGGCGCTGGTCCCGGTGGCGGTGTTCCTGGTAATCGGCTTCTCCATCCTCATCACGCGCCCCATCCGGCAGGTGGACGCCGCCATCCGCCGGCTCGGCGCCGGGCAGTTCCGCGTGCCGGTGACGGTCAACGGGCCGCAGGACCTCGAGCAGCTGGGCGAGCGGCTGGAATGGATGCGGCGCGAGCTGCTCGACCTGGAGGAACAGAAGAACCGCTTCCTGCGCCAGGTATCGCACGAACTGAAGACGCCGTTGACCGCGCTGCGCGAAGGCGCCGAGCTCCTGTCGGAGGAGGCGGTGGGCAAGTTGACCGCTGAGCAGCGGGAGATCGCCGAGATCCTGCGGCACAACAGTGTAGAATTGCAGAAGCTGATCGAAGACCTGCTGTCCTTCGGCGCCAGCCAGTTCCGCAAGGTGACGGTGGACCTGGAGCCGGTCGAGATCCGGCGCATCGTCGAGCGCGTGACCGCCGACCAGCGGCTCGCCGCCCGGGCCCGCGGCCTGACGATGGAAGTTTCCGCCGAGGACGTCATGCTGCCCGCCGACCCGGAAAAACTGCGCGTCGCGCTCGACAACCTGGTATCCAATGCCATCAAGTTCTCCCCCGAGGGCGGGCGCGTGAGGGTGACCGCGCGGCACGACGGCGATGCGCTCCAACTGGACGTGATCGACCAGGGTCCGGGCATCCCCGCCGCGGAGCGCGCGCGCATCTTCGACCCGTTCTACCAGGGCCGGCATGCCGGCGCGGGGCCGGTGCGCGGCACGGGCATCGGCCTGTCGGTGGTGAAGGAATACGTGTTTGCCCACGGCGGCAGCGTCGAGGTCGTGGACGGCGGGCAGGGCGCCCACATGCGCATCCGCATACCCATGACCCGCACGGAACTGGAGGCGGCATGAACGTGAAGCTGGCCCTGCTCGCGCTCGCCTGCGCCGCGCTCGCCGGCTGCGGCGCGCTGCGCGGCGTCGAGAGCCAGCCGCCCGCGCCCTGGGTGCAGGCTGGCAGCCCCCCGCCCGCGTCCGACGCGGAGAGCCTGCTGCTCTACTACCAGCACGTCAGGAAGATCGCCGGGCCCGAGTTGGGCCGCGAGCACGAGACGGCGCGCCAGGCCTACGTCCGCTCGCGTTCCGATTTCAACCGCGTGCGCTACGCCATGGTGCTGTCGCTGCCCGGCGCGCCGTTCGGCGACGAGGCGCGCGCGCTCGAGCTGCTCGACCCGGTCGCGAGGAGCCCGAACGGCCGGCTGGGCGCGCTGGCCTCGCTGCTGGCATCCCAGCTGCAGGAACGCAAGCGGCTCGACGCCAGCGCGCAGGGGCTGCAGCAGAAGCTCGACGCGCTGAGATCCCTTGAACGCAGCCTCATCGATCGGAACCGATAATGCAGACAGCGATGGACGCAAAGATGGAAGCAGCGGTTGAAAAAAACGCGGCGGGACGCACCAGCGTCCTGGTGGTGGACGACGACCCGGACCTGCTGCGCCTGATGCAGATCCGGCTGACCGCCGCCGGCTACGCCGTGTCGACGGCGGAGAGCGGCGAACGCGCGCTGGCCCAGGCGAGCGTGGCGCGCCCGCAGCTGGTGGTGACCGACCTGCGCATGGGCGGCATGGACGGCATGGCGCTGTTCGAGGCGCTGCGCGCCGACCATCCGACGATGCCGGTCATCATCCTCACCGCGCACGGCACCATTCCCGAAGCGGTCGCCGCGGTGCAGCGCGGCGTGTTCGGCTATCTCACCAAGCCGTTCGATCCCAAGGCGCTGCTGACCGAGGTCGAACGTGCGCTCGCGGTGGCGGGCGGCGTCCACGCGGCCGGCGATGCCGGCGGCGAGTGGCGCAGCGAGATCATCACCCGCAATCCGGTGATGGAGGACGTGCTCGCCAAGGCGCGCATGGTGGCGGAGAGCGACGCGAGCGTGTTCATACACGGCGACTCCGGCACGGGCAAGGAACTGGTTGCGCGCGCCATCCACCAGGCGAGCCCGCGCCGGGGCGCGGCCTTCGTCGCGATCAACTGCGGCGCCATTCCCGAGCCGCTGCTGGAGTCCGAGCTGTTCGGGCACGTGAAGGGCGCCTTCACCGGCGCGGTGCGCGACAACAAGGGCCTGTTCCAGACCGCCAACCGCGGCACGCTGTTCCTCGATGAGATCGGCGACATGCCGGTCGCGCTGCAGGTCAAGCTGCTGCGCGTGTTGCAGGAGCGCAAAGTGCGGGCGGTCGGCTCGACCGAGGCGCACGACGTCGACGTGCGCGTGATCTCCGCCACCCATCGCAACCTCGAGGCGGAGATGGCCGCGGGCAATTTCCGCGAGGACCTCTATTACCGGCTGAACGTGGTCGCGCTGTCGCTGCCGCCGCTCACCGAGCGGCGCGAGGACATCCCGCTGCTTGCCGGTCATTTCCTGGCGCAGATCGCCGAGAAATACAGGAAGACGGTCAACGGCTTCGCGCCGGAAGCGCTGGAACTGATGGTGGCCGCGTCCTGGCCGGGCAACGTGCGCCAGCTCTACAACGTGGTCGAGCAGGCGGTGGCGCTCTCGACGACGCCCATCATCCCGGTGTCGCTGGCGCAGCAGGCGATCCAGAACCAGCAGGCCGAGTTCGCCTCGTTCGAGGAGGCCCGGCGCCGCTTCGAGCGCGAGTACCTGACGCAGTTGCTCAAGATCACCGAGGGCAACGTCACGCAGGCGGCGCGGCTCGCCAAGCGCAACCGCACCGAGTTCTACAAGCTGCTCGGGCGGCACCAGCTGGATCCGAAGCTCTTCAAATCGCGCTAAATCCGGACACCGCGACGTTCGCGGTGCCGGTTTAGCTGCTCGCGTTCGAGCGGACGCCGCGTGCAGCTCAACGCTCGCGGCGCGCAGCGTCACCTTTGTCGCCCGCCCGCGACAGGAAAACCCCTGCCGAATCACGCGGCTAGACCGGGTGTGAAGTCGTTTGTAGCCATGCGGCGACAAGCGTGGCCGGGATCGAATCCATAACAAGTTGTTTTATAAGGGGTAACAACCCTGGCACGGGCATTGCGATAACTCCCGGTGTGCACGAGCTCGTGTTCGTCATCTTCTGGTTGCAGGAAAAGAAAGGGGGCAGGTTATGGAAACCGTGAATACCGTGAATAACAGCGCAGCGGACAGCACGTTGCAGAAGCGCTCCGGGATGCTCTATCCGGTGATGCTGATCGCCGCGATCGCGCTGATCGTGTTCAGCGCGCTGGGCATCGCCACCATGATGGGGTGGATGCCGTCGGCGGTGTCGGGGATCGACCCGGCGGCGAAGCCAGCGGCATCGCCGGTGGCGGGCGCCCCCGCCAAGGCCGCGCCCGCTCGCCCGCGCCTGGCCGCCAACACGCCGGCCGCCTGTCATGACTGCGGCGTGGTCGAGTCGGTCCGTGCGGTCGAGGTGAAAGGCGAAGGCAGCGGCATCGGCGCGATCGGCGGCGCCGTGGTCGGCGGCATCCTCGGCAACCAGGTCGGCCGCGGCAGCGGGCGCACGGCGGCCACCGTCGTCGGCGCCGGCGCCGGCGCCTACGCCGGGCACGAGATCGAGAAGAACGTGAAAAAGTCCGTCAGCTACCAGGTGCGCGTGCGCATGAACGACGGCACTTACCGCACGTTCTACGAGAACGCGCAGCCGGCGCTGGCCATCGGCCAGAAAGTGCGCGTGACGGATCAGGGCATCATCGCGGCAGGCTAGCGGCTGGGCGGGCAGGGAGAGCGCCCGCCGGCGGCATCGAGCACGTCATCAGGGTCGCCCGTTTCCCCGGGCGGCCCGATTCGGGGAGGAAGCAGGCCATGAGCACGATGAATCACGGGCGCGTCAAGCGCATCACCGCCGAGTTCAGGGGAGACGAGGCGGTCGAAATCGACATCCTGGAGGTGATGCTGCGCATGGGCGAGGTTTCGCGCTCGCGCCTCGAGTGCGACACCCGGCTCGCGCGACTGGCGCTGAAGGCGCTCGACCGGGCGATCGCCGACTATTGCGTCCGCACCGGCCAGCGCTATCCCACTTACGGCGTTCTCGCGAAATTCATCGACGAGCGCGAGACCGCCGCCGCCCCGGCCGAGCCGGCGCGCGTCGTCAGCATGCAGAAGTGAAGCGGGCATGGCGGCCGTAAAAGCGATGCGATGGTGCGTGCTGGCGCTGCTCGCGGGCTGCGCGGCGACGGAGCCGGCCCCGCCCCCGCCGCAGGTCAACCTGGGCGGCTATTCCGACACCTTCAAGCAGGGCTATGCGGAGGGTTGCGAGAGCGCCAACAGCCGCGGCCAGCGGCGCAACGAAAGCCGCTACAAGACCGAGGCCGATTACATGATGGGCTGGAACGACGGGTTCAGCGCCTGTCGGCGGCGCTAGCGCCGCCGACAGGCGCTGGAGAGGTGAGAGGAGAAAGGTGAGAGGAGAAAGGTGAGAGGAGACAGGTGAGAGGAGACACAAGCGAAGCCGCTTCCCGCCTCCCGCCTCCCGCCTCTCTCCTATCGCCTCTCTATCCTTTTACGCGCGAGATGCGCACGACCTCGGGTATGCGGCGCAGCCCGCGCATGATGCTGGCGAGGTGCAGGCGGTTGGAAACCTGCAGCGTGAAGAACATGTTGGTGTAGCTGCTGCCGTCGTCGGGGTCCACCGCCACGTTCTGGATGTTGGAGCCCGCCTCGGCGATTTCCGCCGCCACCTGGGCGAGCACGCCGCGCTGGTTCGCCACCACCAGCTTGATGTTGACCTCGAACAGCTTGCGCGTCTCGGGGTCCCACGCCACGTCGAGCACGCGGTCGGGGTCGTGGCGCGCCTTGGCGACGACCGGGCAGTCGTGGGTGTGGATCACCATGCCCTGGCCCTTGCTGATGACGCCGATGATGGGGTCGCCGGGGATCGGCCGGCAGCAGCTGGCGAACTGCACCGCCATGCCTTCCGAGCCGCGGATGATGACCGACCCGGGCGCGTGCGCTTCGTGCGGCCCGGGCTCGCCGCGCACGAGGAGCTTGCGCGCCACCACCGCCGCGAGCCGCTTGCCGAGGCCGACGTCGGCGAAGATCTCCTCGCGCGACTTGACGCCGGAGTCGCGCGCGAGCTTGTCCCATTGCGCTTCCCTGATCTCCGCCGGCGCGGAGCCGAGCGCCACCAGCGCCTGGCCGAGCAGGCGCTCGCCGAGCTTCGCCGACTCCTGGAAATGCATGGTCTTGAGGAAGTGCCGGATGCGCGACCGCGCCTTGCCGGTGGTCACGAAGTTGAGCCACGTCGGGTTGGGCTTGGCGTGCGCCGCGGTGATGATCTCGACGCGGTCGCCGTTTTTCAGCTCGGTGCGCAGCGGCATCAGTTCCTGGTTGATTTTCACCGCGACGCAGCGGTTGCCGATGTCGGTGTGCACGGTGTAGGCGAAGTCCACGGCGGTGGCGCCGCGCGGCAGCGACAGGATCTTGCCCCTGGGGGTGAACACGTAGACCTCGTCGGGGAACAGGTCGACCTTGAGGTGCTCGAGGAACTCGGCCGAATCGCCCGACTGCGACTGGATCTCGAGCAGGCTCTGCAGCCACTGATGGGTCTTCTTCTGCAGGTCGGAGAGCGAGGTGTCGGCGTCCTTGTAGAGCCAGTGCGAGGCCACGCCCGCTTCCGCGATCTTGTGCATCTCCTGGGTGCGGATCTGCACCTCGATCGGCGTGCCGAACGGGCCGAACAGCGTGGTGTGCAGCGACTGGTAGCCGTTTGCCTTGGGAATGGCGATGTAGTCCTTGAACTTGCCCGGGATCGGCTTGTAGAGGGCGTGCAGCGCGCCCAGCGCGAGGTAGCAGGCCGGCACGTCGTTGACGATGATGCGAAAGCCGTAGACGTCGAGCACCTGCGCGAAGGAGAGATGCTTCTCGCGCATCTTGCGGTAGATCGAATGCAGGTGCTTCTCGCGCCCCTGCACCTGCGCCTCCACGCCGGCGCTCTTCAGCTTGCGCCTGACGCCGTCCAGCACCTTGCTCACCACTTCGCGCCGGTTGCCGCGCGCCGATTTCACGGCCTTGGCCAGCACGCGGAAGCGGTCGGGGTAGAGATGCCGCAGCGCCAGGTCCTCGAGCTCCTGGTAGATGCTGTTGAGC
>CAZOQY010000140.1:0-8254 GCA_964581835.1 uncultured Streptomycetaceae bacterium
GCAACGGATGGGCGAAGGGCTGAAGCAGCAGATCATCCCGGACAACCGCGGCGGCGCAGCGGGCCAGATCGCCGCGGAACTTACCGCCAAGGCGCCGCCCGACGGCTACACGGTCATGATGGCGCATATCGCGGCGATATCGATTCTGCCCTCGCTCTATCCCCGGCTGCCCTACGACCCCGTGAGGGACTTCGCGCCGATCAGCCTGGTCGCCATCAGCCCGCAACTGGTGGTCGCGCATCCGTCGCTGCCGGCGAAGAACATCAAGGAGCTGATCGCGCTCGCCAAAGCGCGCCCCGGCCAGATCCACTTCTCGTCGGTCGGCAACGGCACGGTGCAGCACCTGGCCGGCGAGCTGTTCAACCTCCAGGCCGGGGTGAAAATGGTCCACGTCCCCTACAAGGGAGGCGGCCCGGCGGTCATCGATCTCGTGGCCGGGCACGTGCAGCTCTCCTTCGACGTGATTCCGGTCGTCGTCAGCCACGTCAAGGCGGGCAAGTTGCGGCCGATCGCCGTGACCTCGGAAAAACGCACGCCGCTGATGCCCGACGTGCCGACGGTGAACGAGAGCGGCCTGAAGGGGTTCGATCTCAGCACCTGGTGGGGGCTGGTCGCGCCGGCAGGCGTCGGCAAGGAAGTCGTCGCGCGGTTGCACGGCGAGACCGTCAAGGCGCTGCAACTGTCCGACGTCAGGGAACGCATCGCGGCGAACGGCGCGGACCCGGTCGGCAACTCGCCCGAGGAATTCGCCACTTTCATCCGCAACGAGCGCACCAAGTACGCGCGGATCGTGAAAGAAGCAAACATAAAGATCGACTGACCTTGCGCGGCAATTCCGCGTTCAAAAAGAAAACGGGCACGCTGGCGTGCCCGTTTTCTTATGGATGCCGGCTCTCAGTCGACGCGGAAATTCTTGAACTGCCACGGATCCGACCGGTCCACGTCCTCCTCGAACAACCAGCCGCGGTCCTTCAGCGGCGTCCAGTCGGAGTACTGGCCGACGATGTCGCCCAGGTAGGGATCGGCGATGTCGAGCACGCGGCGGTAATCCATGTCGTCCGGCTCCACCATGCCGCGGTCCGGGTTCTCGAGCGCCCACACCATGCCGCCCAGCACGCCGACCACGACCTGGAGGCTGGTTGCGCTGTTGAACGGCGCGAGTTTCCGCGCCTGCTGGATCGTCAGCCGCGAGCCGTACCAGTAGGCGCCCTTCGCGTGTCCCATCAGCAGCGCGCCCAGCTCGTCCACGCCGTCGAAGATCTCGTCCATGAAGATGCGGTACTTGTCCTGGGCGATCCAGTTCCTGCCGGCCATCTCGTGGTTCGACAGCACGGCGTCGTCGCACGGGTGGTAGGCGTAGTGGCAGGTCGGGCGGTAGATCGCCTTGCCGTTTTCCCGCACGGTAAAGTAGTCCGAAATCGAGATCGCCTCGCCGTGCGTGATCAGGAAGCCGTGGTACGACCCTTCGTCGGGCGTCCACGAGCGCACCTTCGTCGACATGCCGGGCCGCTTGAGATAGATCGCCGAGCGGCAGCCGAAATCGTGCTCCTGGCCATCGCGCGGAAAATGCTTCTCGTGCGTGCCCCAGCCCAGCTCCGCGGGCTGCCGGCCTTCGCTCACGAAGCCGTCCACCGACCACGTGTTGGCGAACTCGTTTCTCTGCTTGCGCGGATCGGCGACCTGGGTGTCGCGCTCGGCGCAGTGGATCGCCTTGATGCCGAGCTTCATCGCGAGGCGGCCCCACTCTTCCCGCGTTTTCGGGATCCTGACGTCGCCGCCGGACACGTCGCGGGCGATGTTGATCATGCCCTGCTTGACCCAGTGCGAAATCAGGCCCGGGTTCGCCCCGTGGGTGAGGACCACGGTGGCCCCCCTGGGATATTTCCTGCCGATCTCGAGCGCCTGCTCGCGCAGGCCGTAGTTGGAGCGGTTCGCGAGCGACAGCGAGCCGTCGGTATACATGCCGTGCCACGGCTCGATGCAGGTGTCGAGGTAGTGCACGCCGTTCTGCATGCAGTACTCGATCAGCACCGGGCTGGAAACATCCACCGACAGGTTGAGCAGGAAATCGCCCTTGCCCAGCATCGGCTTCAGGACCTGGTCGACGTTGTCGCGGGTGATCGGGTTGATGACGAAGCGGATGCCGTACTGCTCGGCTTCCTCCTGCCCGCGATCGTCGGCCGTGAGGATGGTAACGCGATCCCGCGGCATATCGATGTGCCGCAGAATCAGCGGGAGCGTGCCCTGACCGATGGAGCCGAAGCCGACGAAGACCAGCCTGCCCTGAAACTTGAAGTGCTTTTTTTCGTCCATTTCCCCGATGGCTGTCGTTTTTCTTGATTGCAGTCTAGCATTTTATTTTCTGCGCGTCGCCCCTTTTCATCGCATGAAATGACGGCGCGGGACGCCGCGACAACGGCCGAAATAACATGAGTTTTCCGGTGCGGCGCCGGAAAACTCCCGCCAGGCGGTATCATCCGCCTTTGACGCACTCATCATCACGGTACAGCCGATGGCCAATCGCAACGACTCCGCAATAAATACCGGCGCCACCGCGCGCGCCGTGGCCGGCCTCGTCGAACAAGCACGGGCCGCCCAGAAAATCTACGGACGCTCGACGCAGGCCCGGCTCGATGAAGCCGTGACCGCGGCGGGCTGGGCGATCATGAATCCCGCGCACAACCAGGCGCTCGCCGAACTCGCCGTGAAGGACACGGGCCTCGGCGTGGTGGCCGACAAGATCGTCAAGAACCACCGCAAGACGCTGGGACTGCTGCGCGACCTGCAGGGCGCGAAATCCACCGGCGTCATCGCGGAAATCCCGGAAAAAGGCCTGACCGAGATCGCCCATCCGGTGGGCGTGGTGGCGGCGGCCGTGCCATCGACCAACCCCGCGGCCACCCCCGCCAACAACATCATCAACGCGCTGAAGTGCGGCAACGCCGTGATCGTCGCGCCCTCGCCCAAGGGCTACAGCACCTGCGCCCTGCTGCTCCAATATGTACGGGCGGAATTGAAGCGCGTCGGCGCGCCCGACGGCCTGGTCCAGATGCTGCCGGCGCCGGTCACGCGCGAGCTCACGAACGAGCTCATGAAGCAGGCCGATCTGGTGGTGGTGACGGGCTCGCAGAACAACGTGCGCGCGGGCTATTCCAGCGGCACGCCGGCGCTGGGCGTGGGCACCGGCAACGTGGCGGTGATCGTGGACGATAGCGCCGATTGCGCCGACGCGGCGAAGAAGGTGATGGCCTCCAAGATTTTCGACAACGCGACCAGCTGCTCCTCCGAGAACGCGCTGATCATCCACGAAGGCGTTTACGACCGCATGATCGCCGCCCTCACCAAGGAAGGGGGGCAACTGTTGAGTTCTTCCGAAAAGGAAACATTGCAAAAGGCAATGTTTCCGGGCGGCAAGCTGTCGCCGGCGGTGACCGCGCAATCGGTGAAGACCATTTGCGGCGTCGCGGGACTCACCCGCGCCGGACTGTCGAATGCGAAGTGCCTGATGGTGGAAGAATCCGGCGCCGGGCGCGATCACCCCTACTCCGGGGAGAAACTCTCGCCGGTGCTGGCCGTCTACCGCGCGCGCGACTTCGACCACGCCTGCGACATCCTGGGCGCGATCTACGCCTACCAGGGCAACGGCCACTCCTGCGGCATCTACACCGAGAACGAGGCGCACATCCGGCGGCTGGCGCACGACATGACGGTCGCGCGCGTGATCGTGAAGCAGGCACATACCTTCGCAACCGGCGGCAGCTTCGAGAACGGCCTGCCCTTTTCGCTGTCGATGGGCTGCGGCACCTGGGGCGGCAACAGCTTCTCCGACAACCTGAACTACAGGCACTTCATGAACATCACCCGCATCGTGCGCGCGATCCCGCCGCGCGAGCCGACGATGGACGACATCTTCGGCGCCTACTGGTCGCGTCACGGCCGCGACCGGTGAGGAGAGAGGCGGGAGGAGTGAGGCGCGGAATCTGCAACCGACCTTCAGTCGCGGCGTAGTTCCACCTCCCACCTCTCGCCTCCCGCCTCCCCGATGAGAACGATTCGTCATTTCGTCGACCTGCGCGCGCGCGAGCAGCCCGGCGCGCCGTTCGTCATCGCGCCCGAGACCGGCCGCACGCTCACTTACGGCCAGCTGAAAGCCCAAAGCGAGTTGCTGGGCCGTTACCTGCTCGGCCAGGGCCTGGCGAAGGGCGACAAGGTCGCACTGATGCTGCACAACGGCTACCAGGCGGCGCGGCTGTTCATCGGCACGATGTACGCGGGCTTCACGGTCTCCCCGCTGAACCTGCTGTCGCAGCCGTCGCAGCTGGAGTACGTGCTGGCGCATTCGGACACGAAACTGGTATTTACCTCTGAAGAGTTTTCGGAGCGCCTCGATGCGGCGCTCCGAAAACTCAACAGGAATATCAGAATCGTCATCATCGACCCCGATGCGGAATCGATACTCGATGACGCCACCCTTGCGGATGCGCCATTACCCCCGGTGGCCGATCACGACACGGCGCTGCTGATGTACACCTCCGGCACCACCGGCAAGCCGAAAGGCTGCGTCCTCTCCCAGAAGAGCGTCGTCGCCGGCGGCGAATTCACGAGCACCGCGCACGGGCTCGCGAAAGACGACCGCGTGCTGTGCGCCATGCCGCTCTATCACATCAACGGTCAGATCGTGACGGCGGTCGCGCCGCTCGCGCACGGCGGCAGCGTGGTCATGCCCCACCGCTTCAGCGCGTCGGGCTACTGGGCGCTCGTCGCGAAGTACCGCTGCACCTGGATCAACGTGGTGCCAACCATCATCGCCTACCTGCTGAACGGGCCCGGCCCGCGCGAGCAGGGCCTCGACGTCTCGCGCGTGAAGTTCTGCCGCTCGGCCTCCGCGCCGCTGCCGCCCGATCTGCACCGCGCTTTCGAAAAGAAATTCGGCATCGGCATCATCGAGACCTTCGGCATGACCGAGACCAACGCGCCCTGCTTCACCAACCCGCTCGATCCCGCGAAGCGCAAGATCGGCAGCCCCGGCCCGGCCTACGGCAACGAGGCGAAGATCATCGACCCCGCGAGCGGCAGAACGCTGCCGGCAGGCGTGCCGGGCGAAATCATGGTGCGCGGCGACAACGTGATGACCGGTTACTACAAGGACCCGGAAGCGACCGCGAAGACGCTCGAGCCCGACGGCTGGATGCACAGCGGCGACCTGGGCTACCTCGACCACGACGGTTTTCTCTTCGTCACCGGCCGCATCAAGGAACTCATCATCAAGGGCGGCGAGAACATCGCCCCGCGCGAGATCGACGAGGCGCTCTTGAAGCACCCCGCGGTGATGGAAGCGGCCGCGGTCGGCATCCCCGACCCGAACTACGGCCAGGAAATCATGGCTTGCGTGGTGCTGAAGCCCGGGTTCGCGTGCAGCGTCGAGGAACTCGCCGCCTTCTCGGAGCGCGAGCTCGGCCAGTACAAGAAGCCGAAGGTCATCAAGCTGGTGGACGCGCTGCCCAAGGGCCCTTCGGGCAAGGTGCAGCGGTTGAAGCTCCTGGAAAACTGAGCCGGTTTCAAACAGGCGTCCCGGCTTGTCGGCCGACCTTTGATCTGGATCAAGACGATGGCCGCCCCGGATTTGCGTTTCGATGCCTGTGAGCCTAGCATTTGACCCCATGCACCTGTCCAAAACGTTGCGCCGGCTTGTTGCAGGCACCGTTGCCGCGTTGTTCCTGGCGTGCCAGGGCATGGTTGTCGCGTACGCCGTCCCGGCTGGCGCAGCGCTATCGGACACGGCGGCGGTGCCCGAATCCTGCCATGAAACCGGTCGGCAACCCGGGGGCATGAGCGGAGACGAACAATGCAAGGCGCGGTGCCAGTCGCAAAGCACGTCGTCCCAATCCACGGTCCATATTTTTGCGGCGCATGACCTGCTCGCAGCCGCGATCGTCGTCGACCTTCCTGTCGCGGTCGCCGGTCCCGCTTTACCGCCCGAATTTCCGCTGCTCCGGGCCGAACCACCTCCTCTCCGCATCCTCAACTGCTGCCTGCGTAATTAGATCCTCCGCGTTGCATTGCGGCGGCCGCATCGCGGCCGTCTGTCGCGATACATCGATGCGGAGGACTTATGCTTTTCACTTTCGCGCGCGCCGTGCTCCGGCACACGCGCCACATCTTCACCCTGGCATTTCTGGCAGCGGTCGCGTCGCAAGCCGGCGCGGCCGACCTGCGCCCGCTCGCTTTCGAGGAAGCCCTCGCCCTGGGCGAGCAGCGTTCCGCCCGGCTGGCCGCGCAATCATCGGCCGTCTCCGCCGCATCGGAGCAGATCGCGCGCTCGACCGAGCTGCCCGATCCGAAGCTGCGGTTCGGCGTAGACAACATGCCGGTCAGCGGATCGGATGCTTACAGCCTGACGCGCGACTTCATGACCATGAAGCGCATCGGCTACATGCAGGATTTCCCGAACAGCGACAAGCGGCGCGCGCGTGGCGAGCGGGCCGAGCGCGAGCGTTCGATGGAAAATGCCGACCTCGAGGCCCAACGCACCGCCGTGCGGCAGGACATCGCCGTCGCCTGGCTCGATCTCTTCTACGCTCGCCGCGGTCACGAGCTTCTGGAACAACTGGTACGCCACTACCAGACCGAAGCGGAGACCCTGTCGGCATCCGTCAGCGCCGGACGGACTTCGCCGGCCGGCGCGGTCGCCGTGCGTGTCGCGCTGGAGGCGGCTCGTGACCGGGCCCTCGACCAGCAGCGCGCCGTTCAGCGCGCGCGATCGGCACTGGCCGCGCTGGTTGGCGATGCGGCCGAACGACCGCTGGGGACGCCCCCCGATGTTTCACGCCTCGCACACGACCGCGCCAAACTGCTCGGAAACCTGGAAAGCCATCCAGCACTCCGCGTCTACCAGGAACGCGCGGCACTGGCGGATGCCGAGGTCGCGCTCGCGGCGAGCAGCGCGAAGCCCGACTGGAACGTGGAAATATCCTACGGCCAGCGTTCCCCGAATTTCTCCAACATGGTGACCGTCATGGTCGGAGTGGAGCTGCCTTTCGACAAGCCGAGGCGGCAGGACCGGGATACCGCCGCAAAGCTCAGCCTGGCGGAGCGCGCCCGCTCCCAACGCGAAGACGCCCGCCGCGCGCACGAAGCGGACGTACGTTCGATGTACTCCGACTGGGAAATCGCCGGTGAACGCACCGGGCGCTTCGAAACCACGACGCTGCCGCTCGCTCGCGAGCGCACCGGGCTGGCGCTGGCCGCCTACCGTGGCGGCCGCGGAGATCTCGGCTCGGTGCTCGAAGCGCGCCGGGCGGAAACCGAGACGCATCTCGGCCTGCTCGGTGCAGCGCTGGAGCGCGCCCGCGCCTGGGCGCGGTTGAACCACCTGCTTCCCCACGAGGTAAAACCATGAACAAGACCGTCATCACCGCGTTGGCAGCCGGCATCGCGGCAGGCGCAGCGGCCGGCTATTGGCTCGCGAGCGGGCCTTCCACCCGGCACGTCGAGCCGGCCGCATCCGCCGCAACTCCACAAGCCGAGCGCAAGGTTCTCTATTGGTACGACCCCATGGTCCCGCAGAGCCGCTTCGACAAGCCCGGAAAGTCGCCCTTCATGGACATGCAGCTCGTGCCCCGGTACGCCGACGAAGCGGCCAGCGAGGGCACCGTTACGATCAGCCCGCGCGTGACGCAAAACCTCGGCGTTCGCATCGCGGTGGCGCGGCCGGGATCGCTTGCGCCGAAGTTCACCGCCGTCGGCAGCGTGGATTACAACGAGCGCTCCGTGGTGCTGGTGCAGCCGCGCGCAGCCGGCTTCATCGAAAAGCTCCATGTGCGCGCGCCGCTCGACACGGTCAGGGCGGGAGACCCGCTGGTCGAACTCCTCGTTCCCGAATGGGCGGCCGCACAGGAGGAATACCTGCTGTTGCGCCGGCGGCAGGAACCGGCCGACCGGGAACTCGCCGCGGCCGCACGCCAGCGTCTCGTGCTCATCGGCATGAGCGACGAACAGATCGCCGCGGTCGAGCGGGAAGGCAAGGCGCTGGCCCGGGTCACGCTGCGGGCGCCGGTTTCCGGCGTCGTTGCCGAGCTGGGCGCGCGCGAGGGCATGACCATCGCGGCGGGCGCCACGCTGTTCCGTATCGCCGGTCTCGGCACCGTGTGGGTGGTGGCGGAAGTGCCCGAAGCCCACGCCGGCATGCTCACGCCGGGCATCGCCGCCGCCGCTCGGGTTCCTGCCTACCCCGATGACGTGTTCGCCGGCCGAG
>CAZOQY010000141.1:0-8210 GCA_964581835.1 uncultured Streptomycetaceae bacterium
TCGTCGGTCATCGCGCTGGCGCCCGCGCTCTACGCCAAGCTCAACTACAGGCAAAGTGACCTCGCGCCGCTCTCGCTGGTGGCCGAGATCCGCAACGTGTTGCTGGTGCATCCCTCGGTGCCGGCGAAATCGGTCAAGGAGCTCGTCGCGCTGGCGCGCAGGAACCCGGGCAAGCTCAACTACGGCTCCGGCGGCGTCGGCACCACCACGCATCTCACGCCCGAGCTGATCATGAGCATCACGAAGACCCGCATGACGCACGTTCCCTACAAGGGCTCGGGCCTGGCGCTGATCGGCCTGGTCGGCGGGCACGTCGACGTGCTGATCATGGCGGTGCCCGCGGCGGCGGAGCAGGTCAAGGCCGGCAAGGCGCGCGCGCTGCTGATCCTCTCCACAGCGCGCGCGCCCGTGATGCCCGAAGTTCCTTCCGCGAAGGACGAGGGCGTCGAGGACTACATCGTGCGTCTGTGGTACGGGATGCTCGCCCCTGCGGGCACGCCCGCGCCGCTCATCAGCCGACTGAACAGTGAGATCGTCAAGGCAATCAACTCGCCCGACCTCAGGAAGCGGCTGATCGACGGTGGTACCGAGCCGCTCACCAGCACGCCGGAGGAATTCGCGAAGTTCCTCGCGGTCGAGACGCCGCGTTACGCGAAGATCGTCAAGGATGCCAACATTCCGGCGCAGTGATGCAGGGATGAGGGCGGAGGGATGAGGGATGAGGAATAGCAGGAAGCCGTCGATTCGGCAGTTGGCGCAGAGCGAGAAGCCGCTGGTGCTGCCGGGTGCGCACGACGCGCTGTCGGCGCTGCTGATCAAGGAGGCCGGCTTCAAGGGCTTCTTCATCGGCGGCTTCCAGACCGCCGGCGCGCGCTACGGGCTGCCCGACATCGGGCTCGCGCAGCTGGGCGAGTTCAGCGCGGCGTTCCGCGACATGATCAACGCCTGCGACCTGCCGGTGCTGGTGGACGCCGACAACGGCTACGGCGACGTGAAGAACTGCGTGCACCTGCTGAACACCTACGAGCGCATGGGCATCTCGGCGATGTTCATCGAGGACCAGGTTTCGCCCAAGCGCTGCGGCCACATGGCGGGCAAACGCATCGTGCCGGCGGAGGAAATGGAGGCCAAGCTGCGCGCGATGGCGGCGGAGCGCATGGACCCGGAGACCTTCATCGTCGCGCGTACCGATGCGCGCGCGCTGCACGGCATGGACGAGGCGCTGCGCCGCGCCGAGCGCTACGTGCGCGCCGGCGCCGACGGCATCTTCATCGAATCCATGCTGAACGAGGACGAAATCGCGCGCGCGGTGCGCGAGGTGCCGACCGCGCACGTCGCCAACATGCTGGAAGGCGGCATCACGCCCATCCTCAAGCCCTCGGTGCTGGGGCAGATGGGCTACAAGATCGCGCTCTACGGCATCACGCTGCTGCTGCGGGTGACGAAGACGATGCAACTGGCGCTGGCGGACCTGAAGAGCGACGAGCTGAAGCTGGTCGGCTCCGGCACGCCGTTCGAGGAATACACGAAGATCGTCGGCATCGAACGCTGGCGCGGCATCGAGCAGAAATTCGGGCAATCCTGAGACGTGTGACGGGGGGGTTATGAAAAGACTTCTGAGATTCTCCTTGTGCCTTGTGACTTGTGCCTTGTGTCTCGGGCCGGCGGCAGCCGCCGACGGCCCGTACCCGTCGCGGCCGATCCGGGCGATCGTGCCGTTCCCGCCGGCGGGGCCGACCGACGTGATCGCGCGCATCTTTACCCAGAAACTGTCCGAGGCGTGGGGTCAGCAGATCGTGCTGGACAACCGCAGCGGCGCCGGCGGCAACATCGGCATGGGCATCGCGGCGCAGTCGGCGCCCGACGGTTACACCTACCTGTTCGTGAGCTCGAGCCTGATGGTCAACCCCGGCCTCTACAAGCAGGTGCCGTACGACGTTTACCGCAGCTTCCAGCCGATCTCGGTTCTGGCGGGCTCGACGCACGTCTTCTTCACGCACCCGAGCCTGCCGGTGCAGTCGCTCGCCGATCTCGTCAACGTGGTGAAGAAAGATCCGCAGAAGTACAGTATCGCGACCCCCGGCATCGGCACCGTCCCCCATCTTTCGGCGGCGCTGCTCGCCTACGACGCGAAGATCAAACTCACCAACATTCCCTATGCCGGCGGCGGACCGTCGATCGCGGCGGTGGTCGGCAACCAGGTGCAGTTCGGCTGCCAGGCGATACCGCCGGTGGCGGCGCACATCCGCGCCGGGCGCGTGCGCGCGCTCGCGGTGACGAGCGCGCAGCGCTCGGGCGTCGTGCCCGAGGTGCCGACCATGGCGGAGCTGGGCTTCAAGGACCACGAGTCCGAGACCATCACCGGCCTGCTGGTGCCGGCCGGCACGCCCGCCGCAATCGTGAAGAAGCTGCACGGCGAGGTGGTCAGAATCATGGCCCTGCCGGACGTGAAGCAGCGCATGGCCGATCTCGGCGCCGACATCAGCGCGAACACGCCGCAGGCGTTCGCCGCGCAGATCAAGCGTGAGGCCGTGCGCTGGGCGAAGGTGGTCAAGGACGCCAACATCCCGGCGAACTAGCGTTCGCCGGCCAGAAACGTGACGGGTGATGAGTGATGGGTGACGGGGGCTTGTACATCTACATTTCCTGCTTTGCGGAAGACTCGTCACTCGTCACCCGTCACTCGTCACGCCGTTACGGTCGCTGATGCGTATTACGGACATCCGCGAGACGGCGGTGCCGCTGAAATCGAGCCTGCGCAACGCGGCGTTCGACTTCAGCGAGATGACCACCTCGGTGGTGGCGGTGATCACCGACGTGGTGCGGGACGGCCGGCCGGCTGCCGGTTTTGCGTTCAATTCCACCGGGCGCTACGCCTGCGGCGCGCAGATGCGCGACCGCTTCATTCCGCGCATTCTGAAAACACCGCCCGAGTCGCTTGTCACGGCGAAAGGCGACAACCTCGATCCCGAGAAAATCCTCGCGGCCATGATGCAGCGCGAGAAGCCGGGCGGGCATACCGAGCGCTCCGTCGCCATCGGCACCATCGAGGTCGCGGTGTGGGACGCCGTCGCCAAGATCGCCGGCAAGCCGTTGCACCGTGTGCTGGCGGAAAAATTCAACCACGGCAAGTCGCCGAAGCGGGTGCCGTGCTACGTCGGCGGCGGCTGGTACGAGCCGGGCAAGGGCCTGGGGGAATTGCAGGACGAGATCCGCGGCAAGCTCGACCAGGGCTACCAGACCATGAAGATCAAGGTCGGCGGCGCGAGCATTCCCCAGGACGTGAAGCGCATCGAGGCGGCGCTGAAGGTGGTGAAATCCAGTGACAACCTGGCGGTGGACGCCAACGCCGCCTTCGACCGTGGCCGCGCGCTGGCCTACGCGAAGGCGCTCGCGCCCTTCGAACTGCGCTGGTTCGAGGAGCCGTGCGATCCCCTCGACTACGCGCTGCTCGCTGACGTCGCGCGCGACTACGACGCGCCGCTGGCCACCGGCGAGAACCTTTTCTCGACTCAGGACGTGCACAACCTGGTGAGCTACGGCGGGCTGCGCCCCGACCGCGATATCCTGCAGATGGACGTGCCGCAGTCCTACGGCATCGTGCAGTTTTCCCGCACGCTCGCGATGCTCGAGCAGCGCGGCTGGAAACGGAAGTCCGTGTTCCCGCACGGCGGCAACCAGATGACGCTCCACATCGTCGGCGGCTTCGGTCTGGGCGGCTGTGAAGCCTATCCTGGCGTGTTCGGCCCGTTCGCAGGGTTCGCGGACGATGCGAAGGTGGAGAAGGGATTCATCAGCCTCCCCGACCGGCCGGGGATCGGGTTCGAGGGGCAGAATGCGCTGTACGCGGTGATGAAGGAACTGCTGAATTAACCGCAGAGACGCGGAGAGAAACAGAAAAACAATTGAACCGCCAAGGCCGCCAAGCACGCCAAGAAAAGAGCACAATCACGAACAACGGTACTGCCAGTGCATTGATGATTTCAATGATTTGATCCATTCCTTTGCTCCCGCGCTTGAAGATATCCCTACGTTAGTACTGGTTCCAGGTCAAAAACAGGGGGGGAACTTTGGCGAGGTTGAGCTAGTACAACCGACCTTGTCATTTTCGAGTGCCCCACCCTCGAATGTCTTGGTACAGATTTGGGGAAATCAGGAACGGGAGATAGATACGGGAGTTGAGGAATTGAAGCAGTATTCAAAATATCAATTGAATTCAATCGGTTAGTATTTTATTGTTGACGGGCAGATTTGCTTCAACTCGCGCCGAAGGCGTAACCTATTCAGCCATGAAGCAACTGATCGTCAGCGTTTCTCCCGAAATACTGGGTGGAACTCCGGTTTTTGCGGGCACCCGCGTACCGGTGCAGACGCTGTTCGACTATCTGGAGAACGGTGAATCGATAGACGAATTTCTGGACGGTTTCCCGACGGTGAGGCGAGAGCAGGTCATTGCTTTTCTTGAAGAGGCCAAGGCGCGGATCGTCGCCTCGGCATCGTGAGGGTTCTCCTCGACGAATGCATAGATCGTCGCCTCGCGGCCGATATCATTGGCCACGAGGTGAGGACTGTTCCTCAAGCTGGATGGGCTTCAATATCGAATGGCGAGCTTCTCACGCTCGCTCAGTCTCAGTTCGATATTTTCGTTACTGTGGATCGCAACCTTTCGTTTCAGCAGAGCTTGCCGCGGTTCTCGATCGCGGTTGTCGTACTGCGCGCCTCATCCAACCGTCTTGCGGATTTACGCCCGCTGATTCCCAGACTTCTTGCTGCAATACCACTTGCAAAGCGCGGCGAGGTTGTCTGGATTGATTAAGCTGGTTGGTGTTGTACGGTTGTTGTGCACCGCTTTTCTGCCAAAATCACGCCCGAACCGGTAACGGACTACGTACATGACGATACAAACGACTGAAAAAACGCCCGCCGCAGACGGCGGCGACCCCGCATTGCTGGAGCGCCTGCGCGCCGCGACCGAGCTGCTCGAATCGGTCGCGGCCGATCGGCAAGTGCTGGACCGGCTGCCCGCCGCGGACCGGGAGCGCCTGCACCTGGCGGTGGCCCGGGTCTACAACCCCGATCCCGTCGAGCGTCGCAGGCGGGTGAAAGCCGCCGAGCGCGAGCGGCGGGCGGCGGAAATCCGGCGCGAGGAGGCGGTGCTGCATGGAACCGGGATACGGGCGCTGCGCCGCCGGCCGGTGTTCACCACGCCCAACGTATTTCCGCCGAAAGGATTCAAGGCACTGGACGTCGACCGCGACGAGACGGAGCAGCGGGAAGCGGTCGAGCCGCAGCATTGCTACGTCTGCAAGAAGAAGTACTCGGCCATCCATCATTTCTACGACCAGTTGTGCCCGCCGTGCGCGGAGCTGAATTTCAGGAAGCGTACCGAGCTGGCCGACCTCAAGGGCCGGGTGGCGCTGCTGACCGGCGGACGCGTGAAGATCGGCTACCAGGCCGGCCTGAAGCTGCTGCGCGCGGGCGCGCACCTCATCGTCACCACCCGTTTTCCCCGCGACTCGGCGCAACGTTACGCGCAGGAACCGGATTTCGACGAGTGGGGCCATCGTCTCGAAATTTTCGGCCTCGACCTGCGCCACACGCCCAGCGTTGAGGCTTTCTGCCGGGAGCTGGTCGCCTCCCGGGAGCGGCTCGACTTCATCGTCAACAATGCCTGCCAGACGGTGCGCCGCCCGCCGGATTTCTACGCGCACATGATGGCGGGTGAGACGGCGGCGCTGAAGGAGATGCCGGACCACGTGCGCAAGCTCGTCGGCAAGTACGAGGGACTGCGCGGCTACCACATGCTGCCGGAGGGGGCGACGGCGGGGCGCGCGGCGGTGGCGCGACCGGGGGGCGATGTGCTTGCCGGGCTGACCCGCGCGGCCGAGCTGTCGCAGGTGCCGCTGTTGCCCGACGAGCTCGAGGCGCAGAAGGGCCTGTTTCCAGAGGGGCAGCTCGACCAGGATCTGCAGCAGGTCGACCTTCGGGGGCACAACTCGTGGCGCATGCTGCTGGCCGAGGTGCCGTCGGTGGAATTGCTGGAGGTGCAGCTCGTCAACGCCATCGCGCCGTTCATCTTCAACGCGCGCCTGAAGCCGCTGATGCTGCGCGCGCCGGGTCGCGACAAGCACATCGTCAACGTGTCCGCGGTCGAGGGGCAGTTCTACCGCAACTTCAAGACCACCCGCCATCCGCACACCAACATGGCGAAGGCCGCGCTCAATATGATGACGCGCACCGCGGCGACGGACTACCACGGCGACGGCATCCACATGAACAGCGTCGATACCGGCTGGGTCACCGACGAGGATCCCGTCGAGCTGGCGGCCCGCAAGACGGCCGAGCACCGCTTTCACCCGCCGCTCGACATCGTGGACGGCGCCGCGCGCATCGTTGATCCGATCATCTCCGGCATCAACACCGGGGAGCACGTGTGGGGGCAGTTCCTGAAGGATTACCGGTCGATACCCTGGTAGGCCTGGAGGGGAAGGCGATGGGGCGGCGATCGAGCTTCGTCACGAGCGCGGCTGGGCCGCCTCCACCACCGCGCGCAGGTTCGCGAGCCCCTTCTCGAACTGGCCGCCGACCATCCTGTCGCAGTTGATGACCAGGTTCATCGCCTTGGCCATGAAGTTGTTGGTGCCGGACATGCTCCAGGTCACGGTGGTTTGACCGCCCTCGGCCTTGAAGGTGAATTCCGCGGTGTTGGTGGCCTTGAACGGCCTGTAGAACTCCAGCTTGAACCGGACAAGCTCGTTCGGGCGGCTGTCGGTGATGGTCATCTTTCCCTCGCCGACCTGGTTGTTGCCGGCCCAGGCCATGCTCGCGCCGGTGCCGGCCGCCGGGCCTTCGAAAGTGGACTTCGCGTTGGGATCGAGCCGCGCCCACGGCGACCAGGCTTCCCACTTGCGCAGCTCGTTGACGTGGGGGAATACCGCCGCGACGGGGCCGGGAACGGCGCCCGACCGCGTGATGCGGAACTCGGACGGCCGTGTCGCGATGAACGCGACGAGGATGGACACGATGACTGCAATAACGAGGAAGGTGGTGAGCATGTCGGTTCCTTTTCATGATTTCAGGCGATAGCCGGTTCTGAATATCCAGGCCACCACCGCGAGGCAAAGGAGGAAGAATCCCAGCGTTGCCGCCAGGCTGATGGCGACGCCGACGTCCGCGGTGCCGTAGAAGCTCCAGCGGAAGCCGCTGATGAGGTAGACCACCGGGTTGAAGAGGCTGAACGCGCGCCACGCCGGGGGCAGCATGTCGATGGAGTAGAAAGCGCCGCCGAGGAAGGTGAGCGGCGTGATGACCAGCATGGGGATGAACTGCAGTTGTTCGAAGCCGTTTGCCCAGACGCCGATGATGAACCCGAACAGGCTGAACGTTGCCGCCGTCAGCAGCAGGAACGCGACCATCCATACCGGGTGCTCGATGCGGATGGTCACGAACAGGCTCGCCGTGGCGAGGATGACCAGTCCGACGATGACCGACTTGGCCGACGCCGCCCCGACGTAGCCCAGGACCATCTCCATCGGCGAGATCGGCGCCGACAGCACTTCGTAGATCGTGCCGGTGAACCGCGGCAGGTAGATGCCGAAAGACGCATTGTTGAGGCTCTCGGTGAAGAGCGACAGCATGATCAGTCCCGGCACGATGAAGGCGCCGTAAGGCACGCCGGTCACCTCGCCGACGCTCGGCCCGATCGCGGCGCCGAACACGATGAAATAAAGCGACGTTGTCATCACCGGCGTCACCAGGCTCTGCCACACGGTCCGGCGGAAGCGCGCCATCTCGAAACGGAAAATGGCGAGGACCGCGTGATGGTTGAAGCCGGTTTTCACGGTCGCTCGCTCACCAGGCTGACGAAGATGTCCTCGAGCGAGCTCTGGCTCGTGTTGAGATCCTTGTAGCCGATCCCCAGCTCGTCCATGCGCCGCAGCAGGGCCGCGATGCCGGCGCGCGCCTCGCCCGTGTCGAACGTGTATTCCAGGTCGTTGCCGTCGTTCTTCAGGACGAGGCGCCAGTCGTCCAGGCCGGCGGGTATCGCCGCCAGCGGTTTCTGCAGGTGGAGCACGAGCTGTTTCTTGCCGAGTTTTTTCATCAACGCCGTTTTTTCCTCGACGACGACCAGCCGACCCCTGCTGATGACGCCGATGCGGTCGGCCATTTCCTCGGCTTCCTCGATATAGTGCGTCGTGAGGATGATGGTG
>CAZOQY010000142.1:0-8149 GCA_964581835.1 uncultured Streptomycetaceae bacterium
GTCCTGGACCGTGTTGTTGAGAATCCGCGCCACGCTGCCCTTGTCGATATGGATCCCCGCCCTGGCGGCCTTGACGACGACGTTGCCGTCGATCTCCGCCGAAGCGGGCCCGGCAAGATGAATGCCGTCGAGGCCTCCTGTCACCGTGATCCCCCTGACCGTGATCCACTTCCCCTGGATGAAGACGGTGTGCGGGGACGCCGCGCCCTTGCCGGGGTGCTGAATCGTGGTTTTCTTCTGGCCGTCGAGCGTGATCCGCACCGTTTCCGGCGCGAAGCTGACCTGCTCGTTGCAGGTCCCGCTCACCAGCACCGTGTCGCCCGGCTTGACGCCGGCCAAGGCAGCCGCGATGGTGCTTCCCGCATCGCAATCGACCGGGACCGTCGCCGCATTGGCCAGGAACGCCGAAAAGCAGAGACTCATCAGCAGGGCTGCCTTGCCGGTTCTGGCGCGAATCTCTGCTTTGTTCATTTTCGTCTCCTGTCCCTTTAACGGCAGTTACTCGAAGCGTTCCAAGGGGGCTGTCCCTTCCGGTTCACCTCTTGATTCAAGCGCGAGGATTCGCCCCGGTCAGTCGGCCTTGATCCCGGCCGCCCGGATCACCTTCGTCCACTTGGCGATTTCCTGCTGAACGAAAGCACCGAGCTCAGCCGGCGTGCTGCTGGCGGCGGCCAGGCCGGAATTATTGAGATGCTTGACCGTCTCCGGCTGCGCCACGATCCGCGCCACTTCGGCATGGAGCCTGGCGATCACCTCCTGGGGCGTCTTTGCCGGCGCGAACAGGCCGAACCACGAAGTCACTTCGTAGCCCGGCACGCCGGACTCGGCGAACGTCGGGATGTCCGGCACCGCGGCCTGCCGCTTCGCGCTGGTGACCGCCAGTATCCTGACGCGCCCGGACTTGACGTGGGGCACGGCGACCGCGGTGTTGGAGAAATAAAGATCGATGCGGCCGGCCAGCATGTCGATCATGGCCGGCGCGCCGCCCTTGTACGGCACGTGCACCATGTCGATGCCGGCCATCGACTTGAAAAGTTCCGCCGCCAGGTGCGGCGTCGAGCCGCTGCCGCCCGAGCCATAGGTGAGCGGCGTTTTCTGCTTCTTCGACAGCGCGGCGAGTTCCCGGACCGAGGACGCAGGCACGGACGGATGCGTCAGCAGGATCAGGTAGCTCGTGGCGAGCAGGCTGACCGGCGCGAAGTCGCGGACCGGGTTGTAGGGCAGCCTGGAATAGAGCGCGACGTTGGTGGCGTTGGTGCCGTTGGTCCCGATGAACAGCGTGTAGCCGTCGGGCGCGGCGTTCGCGACGGACTGCGTGCCGACGATGCCCGCGGCGCCCGGGCGGTTCTCGGCCACTACGCTCGACTTCCAGTTCTGCGTCATCTTCGCGGCGAGCTCCCGCGACAGGACGTCGGTGACGCCCCCCGGCGTGAACGGCGCGACGATGCGAACCGTCGATTCGGGGTAGCCCGCGCCCCGGCACTGCAGCGCGGCGAGAGACAGCGCGATGCCCATCAAGACCCTGATATTCACGATCCGGACCCTCCTCGATTGCCGTAGCGACGGCTACCGGCATCTTGCCATCCGGGCGGCGGCGGTGACAAGAAAATCACCGCCGCGATGCTTGCGCCCGCGCGGACGGCATTGGTAGAGTGCACAAGCTCGCGCGCCTGCGCCGCGGGCGCATCATCCCGGCAACGAAAGGACAGAAATGGCGCGTACCAGGGTAGGCATGATCGGTCTCGGCATGATGGGCGGCCCCATGGCGGGACACCTGCTGCGCCACAAGTTTCCCGTCTTCGGCCACGACCTCGACCCCGCCCGCTGCCGCGACTTCGCGCGCCGCGGCGGCACCGTGTGCCCCGACGCAGCCTCGGTGGCGCGGCAGGCGAAAGTCGTCATCGTGATGGTGGGCTACGACCACGAGGTGGTCGAGGTGTGCACCGGCCCCGCCGGCCTGATCGACAACCTGGCGCGCGGGTCCACGCTGGTGATCTGCAGCACGATGAAGCTCGAGACCATCCGCCGCCTCGAGCGCGCCGCGCGGCGCAAAGGCCTCTACCTCATCGACGCGCCGGTGTGCCGCGCCGAGGAAGGCGCCATCGCCGGCACGCTCCTCATGCTGGGCAGCGGCGATCGCCGCGCGTTCGATCGCATCCGGCCGGTCCTGCGCACGTTCTGCACGGACATCCATCACGTGGGCAAGGTCGGCGCCGGGCAGGTCGCCAAGATCTGCAACAACCTGCTGCTGTGGATTTCGATGGTCGCCAATTGCGAAACCTTCGGGCTCGCGCAGCGCTGCGGCCTCGACACCCGGCAACTCGCCCAGGCGCTGAGCACCAGCAGCGGCACCAACGGTACGATCCTGCGCTGGGAAAAAATGACCGCGCCGTGGTGGCACAAGGACCTGGCGATCGCGCTCGAGTTCGCCGAGTCGCTCAAGATGGGCCTGCCGATGGCGGGCCTCACCCGGCAGCTGTTCAAGGTCTACAAGCTGCCGAAAGCGAGGGCGAAATGACGCAGACCGCCTCCCTGTCCCCCGCCGCCGGGCGGGTCGACTTCGGCAAGCGCTACGGCTGGCGCGCCAAGATCGGCCTGATCTCGCCCGCGATCCTCGACACCTCCGCCGAGCAGATGCGCAAGATCCTGCCGGAGGGCGTGATGCTCTCGGCCATCACCATCAGCGCGCCGGTCCAGAACCTGGGCACCGATCAGGGCACGAAGGCCTTCGACCTCATGATCGAGGGCGGCAAGCGGCTCGCGGCCGAGCGCATGGACGTCATCATCTGCGGCGGCGCCGCGGTGGCAGTGATGAAGGGCGTGGACGGCGACGCGGAGATGGAGCAGGCCCTGCGCCGCGAAACCGGCCTGCCGCTGGTCATGGCCAACGGCGGCATCCTCGCCGCGCTGCGCCACTTCAACGCCCGGTCCATGGTCGCGATCAGCCCGTTCATCGAGCCGCGCAACAGGGAAATATCGGACTACTTCAACAGCGCCGGCTTCCGCTGCCTGGCGGCGGAGGGACTGGGGCTGACGAAGAACGTGGATTTCGCGAGCCAGACGCCCGACGCCGCGCTCCAGCTCGGGCTGCGCGTCGCGCGCGAGCACCCGGACGCGGAGGCGATCTACATCGCCTGCCCGCGCTGGCCCACCGTCGACATCATCGATACGCTGGAGCAGCAGACCGGCAAGCCGGTCATCTCGGCCCCGGCGGCGTGGATCTGGGGCGCGTTGAAGGCACTCGGCATCCGCGAATGCACGCCCGGCTACGGCCGGCTACTGGAATCACTGCGGACGGCCTAGCCTCCGGCAGCGACGGGTGACGATTGACGGGTGACGAAAAGCAACTACGACGCCTCACCTGAGACGCCGTATCTGCAACGTAGTATCTGCAACGCCTTATCTGCAACGCCTTATCTGCAACGCCTTATCTGCAACGCTTCACCTGCAACGCCCTTCCAACCGCCATCCTCCATCCGCCTTCGGGCAGAGTGGTTCCTCACTCCGCCTTGAGTCCCAAGTCCCTGACGAGCTTGCCCCAGCGTGCGTTCTCGGATTTCAGGAAGTCGAAGAACTGATCGGGCGTGTCAGCGACGATCTCCACGCCCAACTTGAGGAACTGGTCGCGCGCGGCCGGCTGGTTCAGCACGTAGACGGTCTCGGCGTTCAGCTTCTGCACGACGTCACGCGGCGTCGCGGCCGGCACCACGATGCCCTGCCAGGAGGTCGTGTCGTAGCCCTTCAGCCCGGACTCGGCGATGGTCGGGTACTCCGGCGCCAGCGTCGAGCGTTTCGCCGTGGTGACCGCCAACCCGCGCAGCTTGCCCGTCTTCGCGTAGGGTTGCAGCACTGCGATACTCGCCGCCACCATCTGCACGTGTCCGCCCATCGTCTCGATGACAGCCGGGCCTTCTCCCTTGTAGTGCACCGGTAGAATGTCGACCTTCGCCAGGACCTTGAACCACTCCATCGACATGTGCGGCGTGGAACCGATGCCGCCGGTGCCGAAAGTCACCTGCCCCGGCCGTGCGCGCGCGAGCGCGATCAGCTCCTTGATCGACTTCACCGGCATCGAGGGATGCACCGCGACCAGCAGCGGGCTCTGCCCGACCTGGACCACGGCGGCGAAGTCCTTGAGGGTGTCGTAGCTGATCTTCGAGTACATATAAGGTACGGTGGCGTTCGTCGACTGCGTCGCCATCAGCGCCGTGTAACCGTCGGGCGCGGCCCGCGCCACCTGCCCGGCGGCGATGGTCCCGGTCGCGCCCGGACGGTTCTCGACCACCACCTGCCTGCCCATCCGCTCCGACAAGTGCTGCGCCACGATGCGCGCGGACACGTCGGCCGGCCCGCCGGCGGGGAAACCCACCACGATGCGGATCGGCTTGGACGGATACGGCTGGGCCTGGGCCGCGCCGGCCGCGAGCAGCATCAGGAACGTCAATCGCTTGATTACGGTCATCTTCTCCCCCGGTCGATTCGATAGCACGTTGTCGGCGCTATCTTACAGCCTGCGCTCCAACGGCCGCCGCTCGGAACCGCGTGGCGTCGCGCGCCGCTTCAAGGCGCTCTCGATGTCGTCCCGGAAACGGCCGTTGCCGATGACGTAACCCCATAGGTGGAAATTCGGATGTCGCGCAGCAATTGCCGGTCTAGTTCCGTATTGAACAGTCCCCAGTATGCCTCCCGGCGCCGATCATCATCCAGCCCCAGCGCGAGATACTCGCCGTGCAGCGTGAGCCAGGAGGCCGGCCTTCCTTTCCCGTTCGACGCGTAACTGTTCCACGGGTATAGAATTTCCTCAAGGCACGTTTACAAATCATAGGATTCGTTATGACGACAACCGAGCGCAGGCCATGGACTCGCGCGGAAATACTCAAGGCGCTTTCGCTCTACTGCGTCTTGCCATTTGGGCGATTCCACAAGTCAAATCCTGACGTCATCGCCCTCGCCCAAGATTTAGAGCGTACCCCGGGCTCGGTTGCCCTCAAGCTCTGCAACCTAGCCAGTCTCGATCCTCACGAGCGCGCGCGTGGGATTTCAGGCATGAGCAACGCTTCTGCCCTCGACCGGGAAGTTTGGAAGGAGTTCTATGGACGTTGGGATGAATTGGCCGCCGCCCTGCTCTTGAAACCGGCGGCGAAAGAATCTCCCACTCCGGAATTGAAGATCCCAGTCGGCCCCACGACAAGAGAGACCGTTCAACAGATACGCCGCGGCCAGCAATTTTTCCGCAAAGCGGTTCTTTCTGCCTACGCAGATCAATGCTGTATCACCGGCATTGCCGAAACCAGTCTGCTACGTGCAAGCCATATCGTTCCTTGGTCCGAATCGGAGGAGCACCGGCTAAATCCCTCCAATGGACTCTGTCTCAACGCGCTGCACGATTCCGCATTCGACACCGGCTTGATCACGTTCGACGAGCAACTCCGCCTAGTCATCGCACGCAAATTAAGCAAAAAGATGTCGAAGGCCGTGTTTGCGAGCTATTTCGAGCGATACGAGGGGCGAGAAATAAGACTGCCGGAGCGGTTCAGGCCAGATAAAAAACTTCTTCAAATCCATCGAACGAGGAAGTTCAAAGGAACTAGAGACCAATGAACATGCCGAGAAAACACTTCTTGTTGAAAATTGAAAGTTTTGATGGAAAAGACACGCATCTTCACTGCGGAGACGATCATCAGAACTTCTTATTTTGTATCGTCGTAGCAAACACAGACGGCACTGCAACGATCGTTGATTCTGGATATCGCAACAAGGCGGAAGCACTTACGGCGTGGCCAGAGTGTGCGTAAAACACCTGTCTTGTACGACGTTTGGGCTTCTCGACTGCGTGGAGGATTTATCCGATGAGCAATTCACGTGTGTTTCACGAGGACGTTTTCTACGAGCACTTTGAACCTTACCGACATCCTAAAGCGCATCACTGCGTATGGGGGGATCACGGCTTAGAGACATTTGGTAGTGACTTGGATGTGGTCCGCCACCACGACCCGGCCTATCTATGGACCGTTCTAGACGGCGATTCGGGCAACGACCAGTGGATCGTTTCCGGTTTTCATGCTGTAAACAGGGTGTGTTACTTGGTCACGAAGAAGCCTCATAATTTCCTACTTCTGGAATTTCGGGTAAGTCATCGATTGCGTTCGCTTACCAAAGTAGGATTAGAGCGACAAATCTCCATGTTGAAAAAGCTGATAGCTCACTAAGCTATTTCTTTCAAAAATTGTTTGATACATTAACAAGTGTAAATAATTGGGGCTGCGCCCATCATTTCTGCTGCTTTCACCTAAACCGCCCCCGCCACTCCCCCTCCAGTCGCACGGCCTGCCCCTTCCTCACCCACACCAACGCCCCCGCCCATAAAGCAAGGCAGAAGTCAGAAGGATGAAGGCAGAAGTTGCTTTCACAAAAGACCGGAAAAACTTAGAGGGACCAGGCTCACGCGCCTTTTTGCATTCACGCCGCCCGCTTCATCCCCTTGCGCGCTTCTTCCAGGTCGTAGTCGGCCTGCAGCCCCATCCAGAATTGCTCGGACGTGCCGAAGTGTTTCGCCAGGCGGATCGCGGTGTCCGCCGTGATGCCGCGCTTGCCGAGCACGATCTCGTTGATGCGCCGCGGCGGCACGCCGATCGCGCGCGCAATGGCGTTCTGGCTGAGATCCATCGGCTTGAGGAATTCCTCGAGCAGGATCTCGCCGGGATGAATATTGCGAAGTTTCTTCATGTCCGTTCCTCAGTGATAGTCGACGATCTCCACGTCGCTGGCCTGGCCGTTGGCATAACGGAAACAGATTCGCCACTGGTCGTTGATACGAATGCTGTACTGCCCCACGCGGCCGCCTTTCAGTGCTTCCAGCCGGTTGGCCGGTGGCACACGCAAGTCGGCAATGACCCGCGCGTTGTTGATCATCCGCAGCTTGCGCCGGGCAATGTCCTGGATCTCATGCGGCAGGCGGCGCGAGAACTCGCCCTGCCAGATGCGCTCCGTTTCACGGTCCCGGAAGCTGGAAATCACGAGCACATTGTAACGGGTACCGTTATATAACGGAAGCCGTTACATGGCTCTGCGCGAAAACGGTGAATCGGGGACCGCCATTTCCGCCGCTTTTACGCGAACCACCCCCGCCACTCTCCCGATAGCCGTACGGCCTGCCCCTTTCTCACCCACACCAACGCCCCCGCCCAAAAACCAAGGCAGAAGTCAGAAGGAGGAAGGCGGAAGTAGTAAATCACTCGCATAAAAGACTGGGGAAAATCCACTAAAAGCACTGCCGCCACTCGGCAGTCAGGCGTGAGGTCTGGCCGCCACGCCTCACCCATACCAACGCCCCCCGCCCCAACAACAAGGCGAAAGTCGGAAGTCGAAAGGCGGAAGGACGACCCTTTCAACCCCTAATGATGAATGCGGAATGATGAATGATGGCCCCCGCAGTGCGGAAGTCCATTCACGATTCTCGCCGTTCCAGCTATCGAGCCGACGATGTCGCCGATTATCGCTCCGAGCATAATCTGAAGGCGAAAGGCGGAAGTCGAAAGGAAAATCAGGCGCTTCGCTCGAACAATGGTCTGACTGAAACGTCTCAACCAGTGAGTTCTGAATAGTCGCCAGGCTTCAATGACGCAAGCGCGGCAACGATAGCTGGAATCTGTTTCTGCAACCTGGGCCAACTCGTGGTAGGCAACACCAGCACGGCCAGCTTGCGGCCTGCCAAGGACTGCTGATAGCGCAAATTCCGGTCGGTTGTTATGAGCGCGTCGAACCGTCCTTCCGCGGCCGCCAGGAGATCACCGTTGGTCAGGCGTGACCAGCCAAGCTCGAAAGCGGTGTCTATTTGATGCCCGGAAAGGTGCTGCCTGAGTGGAACCGGCGTGCCCTGATCGAACAGGATCCGCATTCTCGCCGGGAATCAGACGGTTTGAACGCTGCGAACCGCGTGCTCGAGAACGGCGTCAATCTGCTCGCGCGCTGTGCCTGGAAACCATTGAAGGAACTGGTCCACCGTGGCGCCGCCTTCGAGGTTCTCGAACAGCGCACTCACCGGGACTCGCGTGCCGCGAAAAACCCACGCACCGCTCACCTTCTGCGGGTCGCGTTCGACTGCCGGGCAGGTAGACCAATCGAGCATGGGATTACTCTACTGCGAATG
>CAZOQY010000143.1:0-8100 GCA_964581835.1 uncultured Streptomycetaceae bacterium
GTTCGAGACCGTAAGATGCCGGCTGGAAACCAGGGAGGTCCCGTGATCCATAAGCTGATGGAAAAAGGCTTGCAGCACCATCGCGCGGGGCGTTTCGAGGAAGCACAATCTCTTTATGAACAAGTACTTGCATTAAAACCCCGGCATCCGGACGCCTTGCACCTGGCGGGCGTGGCGGCCCTCCAGGCCGGGCACAGCGAGCGAGCCGCCGCGCGTATCGAGCAAGCCGTGCGGCAACAGCCGAAAAATCCCTCTTTTCACGCCAATCTCGCGCAGGCTTATCTCGCCCTGAATCGTGTCGCGGACGCTCGCGGCGCCTTCCAGCGCGCCGCCACGCTCGATCCCCGCCAGCCGCAGTTTGCCGTCGGCGCGGCCAACTGCCTGGCGATGCTGGGCAGCCTCGCGGAAGCCGAACAGCAATTGCGCGACGTCGTGCGGCGCCACGCCGGTTTCGCGCTCGGCTGGTTCAATCTGGGCAACACCCTGCGCGACCGGGGGCGCCTGCAGGAAGCCGCGGAATGCTTTCAACGAGCCGTCGAACTCGACTCCGCGCTGCCCGATGCCTGGAATAATCTGGGCCATGCGTTGCACCAGCTGGAGCGGTTCGAGGAGGCCGAGCGGTGTTTCCACGAGTACCTCGCAAGACAGCCCGACTCGGCGCGCGGTTGCGCCAATCTCGCTTCGGTACTCACGGACAGCGGCCGCTTCAGCGAGGCGGAGGCCGCCTGCCGTCAGGGCATCGCGCGGTCGCCCGGCGCGGCGGAAATGCTGGTCTTGCAACGGATCCTCGGCGCCACGCTGGCGCACCAGGGGAAGCTCGAGTCCATGCTGGACCCGCTGCGCGCCGCAGCCCTCCTCGCGCCAACGGACGCGCGCGCGCAATGGTCCTATGCCTACGCGCTCGTCCAGACCGGCAGTGAAGACGAGGGATTCGGGATCCTGGAGCAGGCGCTGAAACTGGACCCGGATTCGAACGTGTTGCGCAGCACCGCGGCCGGTCTCTATCTGGCCAGGGGAGACCTGCGCGCCGGATGGGCCGCCTATGAATCGCGTCCTGCGCGAGGCCTGCTTGCGGAGAAATTTCCCGGCATGCAGCTCGACGCGGTCCCGCCTGCCGACTGGTCCGGCAAGACGATCTGCCTGCAGCGCGAGCAGGGCCTGGGCGACAGCCTGTTTTTCCTGAGATACGCGCAGGCGCTGAAATCGCGCGGCGCGCGCATCGTCTGCCTCGCCGACCGGAAAATCGCCCCCATCCTCAGGCGCGTTCCCGCGCTCGATGAAGTCCTGTCGCAGGAAGAGCCGCCTCCGGGCACGGATTTCGTGTCGCTGGTCGGCAGCCTGCCGCACGTGCTGAGTCAGTTCGAAGCCGTGCCCGTCCGCCCGGCCCGCGATTCGGCGCAGCAGGCAGCCGAAACGACGCTGGCGCCCCGGCTGGGGCACGCCCGCCTGCTAAGCATCTTCTGTCCCGAATTGCCGCTGCCGCTGGCACTGCGGCCCCTGCCGGATCGTCTGGATGAAACCAGGCGACGACTCGATCAGGCGGGTCCGCCTCCTTACATCGGCATCACGTGGCGCGCGGGAACGCCGCCCGCGGAACAGAAAGGAACGGTCTGGGCCCTGCACAAGGCCATCCCGCTGGAGGGGCTGGGCGCCTGCCTGCGTGGCCTGAATGGCACGCTGCTGTCCCTGCAGCGGCATCCCGGAACCGGGGAAACGGAACGAGCCGCATCGCTGGCGGGCAGGCCGGTACACGACTTCAGCGCGCTCAACGAGGATCTCGAATCGATGCTGGCGCTTCTGGCATTGCTCGACGACTATGTCGGGGCCAGCAATACCAACATGCACCTGCGCGCCGGCACGGGCAGGGGCGCGCGCGTGCTGGTGCCGCGACCGATGGAATGGCGCTGGATGGCGGCGGGAATCACTTCCCCATGGTTTCCGGATTTCCGCGTCTATCGCCAGCGCATGGATGGGGACTGGGGCGAGGCGTTCGAGCAATTACGGCGGGACCTCGCCCTCGCGCACGGCAAGCCCTGACGCCGGCAGCAACCCGCCGGCCCGGCAATTCGCGAGAATCAGCGACCGCGGGCGCCGGCCAGGCGCTCGAACAATTCGCACCATTGGCGACCGACGCGATCCGCCGCGAACCTCTCGGCGAGGAGCGCCTGGCCGCGGCGAATCCGCGCGAGCACATCGCCCCGGTTCGCCAGCGCCCAGCCGACGCCTTCGAAGAGATCCTGTCCCAGCCATGCCGCTTCCGCGAATTGCAGGTAACTTTGCAGGGGCGATGCCACCGGAAAACGGCCGGCATGCAACACCTCGGCGATGCGGTTGGCCGAAGCGCCTGCCTTGAGCGTATCCGACGGATCGCTCGGAATCAGAACCAGGTCGCATTTGCGCAGCGCGATGCGCAGGGCCTCCAGCGACCATGAAACGAACTGGGCCTCGAAGCCAAAACGGGCCTGGACTTCCTGCGCCCATTTCTCCCCGACAACCTCGCCCTGCGTGACGACGGTCAACCGGCAACGCCTGTGCTGCGCGAATCGCCTCAGGTCTTCGAACCGCGCCTCCAGGTAGGGAAGGTTGATGGGATACCCGAACCACAGCAACTCGAGTCGTTTCCCGGGCGCGAACTCGGGCTTTCTCATGACGCCGAGGATTGCATCCTCTATGACCGCCGGCTGCTGGTTTGCGTGGGGCGCGATCATCTCGGCCATGCGTTCCGAGTTCACGACCACGGCGTCGCAAATTTTCAATACCTCGGTATAGAAATTCTGGGTCGCGAGTTTGCGCCGAAAGGGGTAGTCGCAGAAATCGATGACCAGCCGGCATCCCTTGCGCCGGGCGGTTGCGCAAGCGTCAAGCCACGGCTCCAGTGGAACATCGGTATCGATCTTGGAAACGACGCAAATGTCCGCGGACTCCCAGTCGAATCCCCGGCCGGCGCCGGCTGCAGGATCCCCATAGACGTTCTCGTGGCCGCGCCGCTTCCATTCGAGCGCGGCAACCGCCATGCGCAACCGCACGCTCGCCCGCGGAGAGGTGACGAGCGCCTGCTCCGGATTCTCACGCGACGCGTCCGGCGTCACGAACGGCGGGATGAGCCAGATCACCTTCATTGCGCACGGCGGCACGAAGGCATCAAGGCTCGCGGGCTCGCGATGACGGTTGACGTCATGCCGGGATCGTCCGGGAGGCCGGCTATCGCGGCGGATTGTTCGCCGGCTTCTCGCCCACGATGCGCATGTCCCGCGGCTCGCGCAGCTTGAACTGGGCCGGCTCCTGGCGGATGTTGACCAGGCCAGCCTCCGCCATCACCGCGGCAAGGCTGCGCGGCGTATAACCCCAGCGGTGCACCATCAGCGGATCGCGCCACTTGGGATCGCCATAGAACACCCACATCGAACGCTGGCCTTCCTGGCCCGGCCCGGCATGCAGGTCGGGATTGGCGAGAAAGGCTTCGCACGCGGACTTCAGGTTAGGGCACTCGAGCACCATCCGCCCGCCGGCTTTCAGGACGCGGGCCCATTCCACGAGGACGCCGACGACTTCCCAGCGCCAGAAGTGCTCGACGACGTGGACCGAAAGAATCTCGTCCACCGAGTTGTCTTCGAACGGCGTCAACGCGTGCAGGTCGCAAAGCACGTCCGGCCGTTTGCCCGCGCGGGTTTCCGCGACATCGACGTTGACGTAGCCGGGAAGAATCTTGTCGCCACAACCCAGGTTCAGTTTCATGGGAATCAGAGGATACTGAAATAACCTCTTGCGGCAAAGGTGCAGCCAAACTTGTTTTCGCGGGCGCGATCCGGCCGCAAGCGGACCGGCTCGCGCTTCAGGAATTCCTCCACCGCCTCCATCGGACCCGGGCCGAAATCCGGCCTGACCGGGTGACCGTTGACGATGGTGTCCTCGACGATCAGGTAATCTCCCGGCTTGAGCAGCGGCACCCAGGTCTCGAGTTCGCGCAGCACGTGCGGCGCCGCGTGATCGGAGTCCAGTATCAACAACAATCCGCCGCGCCGCGCGGCCGGGATGAGTTCGCCGACCTGCCGCAGGATGGCGGCGCCGGCGCTGTCCCCGAGCAGGAGCCGGATTCGCGGATGGGCGGCCACCATGGGATGCAACGATTCGTGGGTCACGTCGATGCTGAGCACGCGCCCCTCCCGGTTTCCCGCCTCCAGCAGATCCGCGAAGTACAGCGCCGAGCCGCCGTGCCGGGTGCCCGTCTCCAGCACCCAATGCAAATCGTTCTCGAATATGAGTTCCTGGTAGTTCCACATGTCGAGAGGCAGCTTGAGGGTTCGCACGCCTCGATATTGAAGCTTCTTCCAGACATTCGCTTCGTAAAACCACTTCAGGTAGGCCGATCCGGCTTCGCTCACGCCTGTATCTCCCTGGACCTGCTTGTTCACCGTTCTCAGATCCCGAGGCCGCCCAGCTGCTTCTCGGGATACCGCGTGCCGGCGGTGACGTTGAGCGGGAACGCCTTCGACAGCTCGGCAACCTCGGCGGAAGCGAGGTGGATGTCCGTCGCCGCGCAGTTCTGCTCGAGATACGCGCGGCGCTTGGTGCCGGGAATCGGCACGATGTCCTCGCCCTGCGCCAGCACCCACGCCAGCGCAGCCTGCGCGGGCGTGCATTTTTTTGCCGCCGCGATTTTCTCGAGAGGAGCGAGCAACTGCGCGTTCCTGCCGATATTGTCGGCGCTGAAGCGCGGGTGTTCCCGGCGCCGGTCCTTGGGCAGCAGCGCGTCGAGGGTCTTCATCGTGGCGGTGAGAAAACCGCGGCCGAGCGGCGCGTACGCCATGAAACCGATGCCGAGCTCGCGGCAGGCCGGCAGAATTTCCTGTTCCACGTCGCGGCTCCACAGCGAGTACTCGGTCTCGACCGCGGCGATGGGGTGCACCTTGTGGGCGCGACGGATGGTTTGCGGCCCCGCCTCCGAGAGCTGGAGCCAGCGCACCTTGCCCTGTTCCACCAGCCGCTTCATGGCGCCGACCGTGTCCTCGATCGGGACGGTCTTGTCCATGCGATGCATGCCGTAGATGTCGATCACGTCGACGTTGAGGCGCTTCAGGCTCTTGTCGCAGGCCTGGCGCACGTAATCGGGATGGCCCCCGGTCAGCGCCGGCGCACCGCCGGCGTCTCCCCGGGCGGCGAGCGCGAGGTTGCCGAACTTGGTCGCGACCAGGAAGCGGTCGCGCCTGCCCTTGATGGCCTTCGCGATCAGCTCTTCGTTGACGCCGTTGCCGTAGGCGTCGGAGGTGACGAGCAGGTCGACGCCCAGGTCCATTGCCCGGTGGATGGTGGCAATCGACTCCTCGTCGTTGGGCTCGCCGTAGCTGATGGACATGCCCATGCAGCCCAGCCCGACGGCCGCAACTTGCGGCCCGTTTTTTCCAAGCTTGCGCTTCTTCATGGCCTCCTCCGCTCCCGGCTGTCTCGCAACCGGAGTTTATCAAACGTGATTGATGCGCCTGGTCACGGTTCTACCGCGAAGCTGACCGGGGGCTCGCCCCGCTGACGGCGCTGCCACATCGTCGCATACGCCGTCTCGATGTGGCGCCGGAACCGATCCGTGTCAAAGAGAGGACAGGTCCCGCGGTTGCGCGCGAGCTTCGCCTTGATGCCGGCCAGCTGATCGCGCTCGACGGCCAGCTCGAGCGCCCGCGCCTCGTACTCCGCCAGCGTGTGCGTGATCAGCTCGGGCAGGCCGGCGGCGTTCAACAGGCTCGCCGCCACGCGTCCGACAAACGTCGTTCCCAGGCACGTGACGACCGGCAACCCCGCCCACAAGGCATCGCTGGCCGTCGTCTGCGCGTTGTAGGGAAGGGTGTCCAGGAACAGATCGGCAAGACGGTAACGGGCAAGATGGTCTTCCAGGCGCGGAACCCGCGGCGCGAATACCAGCCGGTTCGCGTCGATGCCCCGCCGCGTCGCCTCGCGCTTGAGGTTCCCCGATGCCGTCGCATTGACTTCCTGGAGCCACAACACGCTGCCTTCAACGCCGCCAAGCAGCCTCATCCAGATATCGAACATCGGCGGCGTGTACTTGTAGGTGTTGTTGAAGGAACAGAACACGAATCCCTCTTCCGGCAGGCCCGCTTCGGCGCGAGACGGCGTGTGATCGGCGATGGGCCGCCTGGAGTCGTTCGCCTGAAACGTGTCGGGAAGATAAACCACCTTCTCCGAATAGTGAACGTGATGGGCCTCGGGTATCACGACGCGATCGCAGATGATGTAATCGAGATAATCCGCGCCCGACGTCCCCGGACAGAAGAAATTGGCCTGAACCGGCGCGGGCCGCAAAGCCAGTATCCCCATGCGCCGGGACCCCGTGTGTCCCATCAGATCGACCGCAATATCGATCTCGAGTTCGCGTATCAGCCGCGCCACCTCCAGGTCGCTTCGATCGCGAACGTCGATGAAACGCTCGAAGGACTTTTGCAAGCGGCTTCGCATGCCGCTGCGGTCATCCACGCCGAACGATATGGCCGTCGTCTCGAACCGGCTCCGATCATGGAGCTCGAACATCCCGGCAAGCAAATAAGCGGAAGCGTGCTCCCGGAAATCGGCCGACAGATAAGCCAGGCGAATGCGGTCGTGCTTGTACTCCTCCCCGCGCCATAACGGTCGTGGAGCCGCGGGGTACTCGTCAGCCACGTTTGTCCGCGAACATTGCAGCTGGTCGGCCGCCGAATCCGAAAGGGTGACAAAGGGGAGCGGCCGGGCGGCACGCTTGCCTGCCCTGACCTTGCCCACGATCTGCGCGACGCTCTCGCCGTATTGCGTCCAGTCGCAGCAGACCATCCGCGAGTAATTCAGGTCGCCCGGCGCGTAATCGAATTCGGGCGCAATTTCGAGCACGCGCGCAAACGACCCGGCGGCCTCCTCGTGCCGGTTCAGATCGCGAAGCACGGTGCCGCGGTTGTAGTGCGCTCCGGCGAAGTCCGGCTTGACCCGTATCGCGCGTTCGCAACTCGCCAGCGCTTCGGCATGCCGGTTCAGGTCCTGAAGCGAATTGCCGCGATTGATGATCGCCGTCAGATAGTCGGGCCGGAGCGCAAGGGCGCGGTCGTAGCTGGCGAGCGCCGCCTCATGCCGCCTCAGGGTCCGCAGCGCATTGCCGCGATTGTAGTAAGCCTCGGGGTAGTCGCGCCTGGCGGCAAGGGCCTGATCGTAGCTGCCAAGGGCTTCGTCGATACGGCCCAGTTGCTTGAGGGCATTGCCGCGGTTGTTGAGCGCCTCGGCGTAATCGGGTTTGATGGCAAGCGCCCTGTCGTAGCTGGATAACGCTTCGTCACCGCGTCCCAGCGCCAGGAATGCGTTGCCGAGATTCGAATGCGCATCGGCCGAGCGGGGGTTCTGCTCGAGCGCGCGGGCGATGAGCTCGACGGCCGCCTCGGCGTTTCCCTGTTGCACGCGCAGCACGCCCAGATAATGAAGCGCGTCGAAGTTGTCCGGCCACTGCCGCAGGACCGTCTGATAAAGCCCCTCCGCCTCGCTCAGCCGGCCCTGCTGATGAAACTGGAGCGCTTGCTGAACGGTCCTGAGGCAGTCGAGTGGTGGCTTCTTGTGATTCGGTGGCTTCGGCATCTATACGCGCGCTTGCCCGGGTTGCGCTTCCGCATCACTTTCTCCTCGCCGGCGCGTACCGTACATATATGTAAATAAGCATGAACGCCGCCGGCCGGCGCCACGGGCACGGTTGTTCGCGTCAAACCCTGCCCGGGGCCTGTGCTGCTACTTCGCGTAGTTGACCGTCAGGTCTCCCACGCCGTCGACGTGGCCTTCGAGCTTGTCGCCCGCCTTGACCGGCCCCACCCCTGCCGGCGTGCCGGACATGATGAGGTCGCCGGCGCGCAGCGTGATGAGCTGGGAGAGATACGAGATCGTTTCCTGCACGTTCCAGATCAGCTCGGACAGATCGCCCTTCTGGGTGATCTTGCCGTTGACCTTGAGCCAGATCGCGCCCTTGGCGGGATGGCCCACCATCGCCACCGTCTTCAGCGCGGTGCACGGCGCCGAGTTGTCGAATGCCTTGCCCATCTCCCACGGGCGGCCCATTTTCTTCGCCTCGCCCTGGATGTCGCGGCGGGT
>CAZOQY010000144.1:0-8086 GCA_964581835.1 uncultured Streptomycetaceae bacterium
TATTTTTATGCGGGCTCTATTATGCAGAAATCGGGCGGCCTCCGCAGGCGCGATTGACAAGGCGTCAAACACGGACGCCCGTGGCGCCGGTTTGACCGCGCGCGTTCGAACAGACAGGGTAATATTCAACCTGTCAGATTATCTGTAAAGTCGCTGTTCAACACGCGCCCGTGAATGCCGGAAGCCGTCATCATGAGTAATCTGCCCTACATCATCAACCAGCCGGAAGCGCACCGCTTCCAGGTCAACCGCTCGACGCTGCTGGATCCGCAGATCCTCGAACTGGAGAAGCAACGCATCTTCGATGTCTGCTGGATCTACGTCGGTCACGAGTCCGAGGTCCGCGCGCCCGGCGACTTCAAGACCCGCAACGTCTGCGACCGCCCGGTGATCTTCTGCCGCGACAGCAAGAACAAGGTCCGCGTCTTCATCAACACCTGCCGCCACCGCGGCGCCACCGTCTGCCGCGAGATCGAGGGCAACGCGAAGAGCCACACCTGCTTCTACCACGGCTGGAGCTACAACCAGGACGGCGAGCTCGACGGCGTGCCGGGCCAGGACGCGTTCCCGCCGAGCTTCAGGAAGAGCGACTTCAACCTCAAGGAGCCGCCCCACGTCGCCGCCTACCGCGGCTTCGTGTTCCTGAGCTTCAACCCGAAAGCGGTGCCGCTCGAGGAATATCTCGCCGGCGCGAAGGAATACATCGACCTCGTCGTGGACCAGTCCCCGTCCGGGCAGATGGAAGTGATCCAGGGTGTGCAGGACTACGAGATCCGCGCCAACTGGAAATTCCTGACCGAGAACAGCTTCGACGACTACCACCTGCTCTCGGTCCACGGCTCCTGGCTCACCTACCTGCGCAACTCCGGCGTCGAGATGAAGCGCCCGGAGCGCGGCCACCTGCTGCCCGGCCACGGCGTGGGCAAGGTGCTCGGCAACGGCCACGGCTGCACCGACAACGTGAACTTCCGCGGCCGCCCGGTGGCCTGCTGGATCCCGGTCTATGGCGAAGCCGCGAAGCCCGAGATCGAGCGCATCCGCGCCGAGCTGGTTACCCGGCTGGGCGAGCAGCGCGCCGCGCGGGTCGCCGATACCAACCGCAACCTGCTGGTCTTCCCGAACCTGTTCATCAACGATGGCTCTTCGGTCACCATCCGCACGTATTACCCGATCGGGCCTGACCGCATGCGCGTGCTCGCCTGGGCGCTGGGACCAGTCGAGGAATCCTCCACCGCCCGCGCCGTGCGCCTCGACAGCTTCCTCACCTTTTACGGCCCGGGCGGCTTTGCCACGCCGGACGACATCGAAGTGCTGGAATCGCTGCAGACGAGCCTCAGCACGCACCGTGAAGTGCCGTGGATGGAAGTGACCCGCGGCATCGCGAAAGAAGGCGAGCAGTTGAATACCGACGAGCCGCACCTGCGGGGCTTCTGGACGGAATGGAACAGGTTGATGAAAACGCCTGAAAAGCTTTAGCCACAGAGAGCACAGAGATCACAGAGAAAACCAAGAACGACGAAAACATCGAATTTATCGGACTTTCTCTGTGTTCTCTGTGTCCTCTGTGGCTGATTGGATTTGAAATGAGCGAAGTGAAACAAGTCACGCGCCAGCAGGTCGAGGACTTTCTCTACGAGGAAGCCGCCCTGCTCGACGCCTGGAAGCTCGACGAGTGGCTGACGCTGCTGACGAACGACGCGGTCTACAACGTCCCGTCGAACGACCGGCCGGACGCCGAATCGAAGGATACGCTGTTCATCGTCGCCGACGACATCCGACGCATCCGCGCGCGTGTCACGCGCCTCAAGGACAAGAGCGCCCACGCCGAATACCCGCCCTCGCGCACGCGGCGCATGATCTCCAACGTACGCATCCTTTCCCGCGACGGCGCCACGCTGAAAGTCGAAGCCAACTTCGTCGTCCACCGCTTCCGCCGAGACGGCAACGTGCGACCTTACGTCGGACACTACCGCTACGAACTGAGGGGAGAAGGCGGGAAGCTCAAGATCGCGAAGCGCGAAGCAATCATCGATGCGATGGAGCTGGGGTCGATGGGGTCGGTCAGTTTCATCCTGTGAAAGCCGGCCTCTTTGATTCACACGCGATTTAAACGGTAGGTGGAATAATGAACGATTGCTGCGAGGACAAATCCTGCGCCATCGATGCCCTCCAGGCTCGACAGGGAGGCACGCTCAAGATCGTCCTCGCCATCAACGCAGTCATGTTTCTGGTTGTCATGGTCGCGGGGATCCTCAGTCATTCCACTGCCCTTCTGTCGGACTCTCTCGACAACCTGGGCGATGCGCTTACGTATGCAATAAGCCTGTACGCCGTCGGCAGGTCACTGCAGACGAAGGCACGCGTCGCGTTATTCAAGGGCTTGCTGATTCTCAGTGCAGGGGTTTTTGTTGTCGGCCAGGTCGTATACAAGCTGACCGTTCCGGTCGTGCCGGTCTTCGAGACGATGGGCGCGATCGGAGCGCTTTCCCTGATAGCGAATGGAGCCTGCCTGGCACTGCTCTGGAAGCACCGCCAGGAAGACGTGAACATGAGTTCCGTGTGGGAATGCTCGCGCAACGATATCGCTTCAAATATCGCCGTCATCCTTGCCGCCGTCGGCGTGTGGCTAACTGGTTCCGGGTGGCCCGATGTCGTCATCGGCACTCTGCTCGCGGCATTGTTCATCCGATCAGGCGCAAGCGTGCTGGCCAATGCCTTGCACGCCTTGAAAGAAAGCAAAACCCGCCAATCAATCCCTGCAAAAATTTCCGTGGCGAAGCGATTGAGTAAATAGGGGAGTAAATAGACAATGTAAGATTCCGTCAATCGAAAGCACTACGGAATAAGATTACCCTACTCTTCAATGACTATTCAGCTCGACCACTTCATCGTCCCCTGCCGCAACCAGATCGCGTCAGCGAAACGGCTGGCGGAGCTGCTGGGGGTGAAGTGGGCGGAGAAAGGCGCGGGGCCGTTCTCGCCGGTGTACGTGAATGACGGGCTGACGCTGGACTTCATCCAGACGGACGGGGCTTTCCCCATCCATCACTATTGCTTCCGGGTAAGCGAAGCGGAATTCGACGCAATCCTCGGCCGCATCAAGGCGGCGGGCATCCCCTACCGCAGCCAGCCACACGGCCCGGCCGACATGAAGATCAACACCGACCACGGCGGCCGCATCGTCTACTGGGACGAACCCGACGGCCACTACTGGGAAATCCTGACCGTCAGCTACGCCCGCCCACAAAAAGGTTCCTGACACCTTTTCCGGAAAAGGTGTCAGGAACCTTTTTCTCTACACTTCCGGAATGTTTGGAGCAGTCCCCAAAGGAAAATATCAATCGATCATGGAGTTATTCTGCCTTCCGTTCAACCATGGCAGACCTGCAGGCTGGTCAACATAGTACGAGCCCAATGACAGTCGAACGGGCCGGGTGTTTAATGGTTGGCAGACAGGGGAATTCCCTGCATCGAACGGTTGGTATAACCATAAAAAGGGAGGCAGCATGAGGCGAGTCGGAGTCGTAGGCGTGGTCTTTTCGATTTCCCTGTGGGCATCGGGCATGGCTTTGGGTCAGTCAGGCTACCCCGATAAACCGGTCCGCATCGTCGCCGGATTCGTTCCGGGCGCGCCGGCCGACGTCATGGCGCGCGTGGTGGGTCAGAAATTGAGCGAGTTCTGGGGACAGCCGGTGATCGTCGAGAACCTGCCCGGCGCCGTCGGCAACCTCGGCGCCGCGCGGGTCGCCAAATCCGCGCCGGACGGCTACACGATCGTGGCGAGCGGGGACGCGGCCATGACCACCAACGTGACGCTGTTCGGGAAGCAATTGCCTTACGACCCTGCCCGGGATTTCGCGCCGATCACGCTCGTCGCATTGTCCACCAACATTTTCGCCGTGCATCCATCCGTGCCGGCGCGCAACGTGAAGGAACTCGTCGCGCTGGCAAAGGCAAGCCCCGGCAAGTTGAGTTACGCTTCCTCCGGCAACGGCTCATCCCAGCACCTGGCGGGCGAACTCCTGAAGAAGGTCGCTGCCGTGAATATCGTGCACATCCCGTATAAGGGTCCCACCCTGTCGGTGCAGGACGTGATGACGGGGAGTGTCGAAATGACGTTTGGAAACATCGTCAACACCTTGCCACCGGTGCGCAGCGGACGTTTACGTGCCATCGCGGTCAGTTCCCTCAAACGCTGGCCGCACATCCCCGACGTTCCGACCGTCGCGGAGTCCGGTTATCCCGGTTTCGAAGCGGTGGCCTGGTTCGGCCTGCTGGCACCGGGGAAAACCCCCGAGCCCATCGTTCAGAAACTGTACAACGATATTCTCAAGGCGCTGGCCGTTCCAGAAGTCCGCAATCGACTGACCGAGATGGGCCTCGAAGTGGTGGGCCGCTCGCCCCGGGAATTTTCAGACCAGATCAAGGACGAAATCGTGAAGAAAGGCCAATTGATCCGGGAATCCGGCGCGAAGCCCGACTGAAGTAATTCTCTGAACTTAACGAAATACAACGGCCAGCTGATTAAGCTGGCCGTTTTTCTTTATCCGTCGCCTTTTCTCTGTGTTCTCTGTGCTCTCTGTGGCTGATCGTCTTTGAAGTTATCGGCGTGCATCGGCGTTCATCGGCGGTTGCCTAAAGCCTTACGCTTCCAAGCCTCCCACGCCCTCCCCAGCCCGTAGCCTTCACGGGCTTCGATGAGCCGCGCTTCTTCGGGGTCGAGAAACTTGATCTGCCCGCCTGGCGCGAGCGCCATGGCCTGCGCCTGCAGGGTCGCGTTCATCGCGAGGAAGATGCTGCGGCCGACCAGGCGCTGCAGCGATGGGCCCACCACCGTCGCGCCATGGCCGCGCATCAGGACAGCCGGCTTGTCGGCGATGCTCTTCGCGAGCGCGGCGCCGAGCATCGGATTGCGGATTAGCAGGTCGGTCATGCCGGCTGCGTCCTTGATGTCGAAGATCGGCACGCCCTGGGCGATGAAGGCGGCACGGTGATAAACCGGCTTCAGCGGCACGTCGACGATGCCGAACGGGATCACCGGCGGCGCGTGGAAGTGCGTGATCGCCACGACGTCGGGCCGCGTCTTGTAGATCTCGCCGTGAAGGAAGCGCTCGGAGTAGAGGTTGGCGCCCCGTGCGTTCACCGGGTTGTTGTCGAGATCGAACTCGAGGATGTCCTTCGTCGTGATCAGCTCCGGCGCGAGCGACCGCGACAGCAGAAAGCGCTCGGGATCGCGGTTGTGCCTCACGCTGACGTGCCCCCACCCGTCCAGCACGCCGTGCATCGCCAGGATGCGGTTCGCCGCCATGAGGTCGGAAACGAGCGCCGGGTCGGGACGCCCCGCCGACTTCGGAGGACGACCGACGACGGACGACGGACGGACGCCGGGGCGCGGTTTACTCGTCACTCGTCACCCGTCACTCGTCACTTCTTCTTCGCCTTCGGCGCGGGCTTCTTCCCGCCCGGCGACAGCGCCAGGTTCATGTGCAGCAGCCGGAACGCGTTCTCATAATAGATCTTGCGCTCGACCGACTCCGGCAGGTCGAGCTTCCCCATCGCCTTGATCGTGGCCCGGATGAAGCCCGGCCCGCCCTCGGGGTCGAACGGGCAGTCGGTGCCGAACAGCACCCGGTCGGCGCCGAAGAAATCGAGGCCGCACTGCAGCGCGGAGGGTGAGCCGTTGATCGCGGTGTCGCCGTAGAACATCTTGAAAATGTCCACCGGCCGCTTGCCGAGGTTCCTGCGCAACGACACGTAGTCCTCGTCGTGCGTGCGCAGCCCCATCTGGTCCATGCCGAGCGCGATGCGCTCGACGAAATACGGCGCCATCGCCCCGAGGTGATGGGTGATGACCTTCATGTCCGGCAGTTTCTTGAACATGCCGGAGAACGCCATGCGCGCCATGCACGCGCTGGTCTCGTACGGCCAGCCGAACAGCCACCAGATCTCGTACTTCGACTTGCTCTCGGTCGGGTAGTCGGCGAACTTCGCCGTGCGCGCCGGGTGCAGCCAGATCGGCAGGTCGTATTTCTTCACGCAGCGCTCGAAGATCGGGTAGAACTCCGGCTCGTCGAGCGGCCGGCCGTTGACGTTGGTGAAGACCTGGATGCCCTTCGCGCCGAGCTTGGTGATGGCGCGGTCCATCTCGTCGAGCGACGCCTGCACGTTGTTCATCGGCAGCGAGGCGACGAACGCCGGGAACAGGTCCGGGCAGGTCGCGACGATCTCCGCCATGCCGTCGTTGGCGAGCTTCGCCAGCGCCGGCGACTCCTCCGGGCCGGCGAGGAACTCGATCGCCGGCAAGGACAGCGTCAGCACCTGCTTGTAGCCCTTGAACTGCTTCATCATGGTCTTGCGCGCGTCCAGGTTCCACAGCACCGGGATGTGCATCCAGCGCATAATCACCGCCGCCAGCGCGGGATTGCTGCCGGCGATTTTCTGCATGCGCTCGAAGTACTCGGCCGGGAAAATGTGCGGGAAGATGTCCAGCTTCAGGTCGTGTGCCATGGAATGTTTCCGTGATCGTTCTTGTTATCGAAGAGGCTCAAACATTAGACGATCTGCCGATCGGTCGCAACCGCGGAGCGAGTTCATCCTTTCGCCTTGCTGTCGCGCCCGGACCAGGAAAGCCATCCCCCGCCCGCCATCATCGCGGCGTTGATCCAGAACACCGGCGCGAGCCCCAGCGCGGTGGCGACCGCGCCGAATACCACCGGGCCGGCCATGCGCACGAAATTGTTCACCGTCAGCCGGATGCCCAGCGTCTGGCCCGAGCGCCCCTCGGCGGAGCGGGCGAACATCAGGATCACGGTGAGCGGCACCCCCATGCCCATGCCGAGCCCGAACAGGAAAGCGATCGCGATCAGCGACGCGGTATGCGTGAAAAACGGCACCAGCGCGAAACCCACCGTTCCCGCGAGGAACACCCAGGCGAGCAGGGTCTCCGCGGCGAACCGCTTGACGAGGTAGGCAAGGAACAGCCGCACCACGAACGACGCCAACGCCATGCTGGCGAGGATGACGCCGATGGCCGAGGCCGAGAGCCCGATCGAATGGCCGTAGATCGGAAGGTAGAACTGGAACAGGTCCTGGCCGAGCTGCACCAGGCCGCTCACCGCGAGCATGCGCCAGATGCCCGCGTCCTTGAGCGCGTCCAGCACGCCGCCTCCCTGCGCCGCCCGCGGATTGCCCGCCGGGTAGCGCCGCCCCCAGATGAGCAGCAGCACGACCCCGATCACCGGCTGGGCCGCGGTCACCAGGCAGGCCACGGCGTACCCGGCGTGGTCGATCGCGATCCCGGCGACGAGCGGCCCCACGAAACTGGTGATCGAGCCGGCCAGGCTGAAATTGCTGAAATTGCGCGCCCGCTCCTCCGCCCGGCTCAGCGTGCCGATGAGGTTCTGCATGGTGACGTGGAAAAACGCGAGGCCGAGGCCGTTCAGCGCCGCCGCCATGTAGAGCGCGGGCAGCGTCGGCACGAAGTACGGCAGCATGAGCGAGACCGCGCCGCAGGCCGTGCCGAACGTGAGCAGGCCGCGCGAGCCGTGGCGGTCGGCCAGCACGCCGATCGGCCACGACAGCAGCAGCGGGAACAGGTACAGCAGGCCGCCGATCAGGCCGACCGCGTAGGCCGGCGCGCCCAGCTCGAGCGCGAACAGGACCAGCACGACCCGAGCGGCGTTCGCTCCGACGAAATTGAGATAGGTCAGGACCAGGGTGAGGTTGATCACCGCCGGCCCCCGCTGCGCGACGAAACGATCAGCCCCCGGGCACTGGCGGCGCCCGGCCCGACCCGTGCCCGCCGCATTCTAGGCCGCGCGGCGTGCCCCGGACTTCACCGACGCCGCCATCAGCGCGGACAGCTCGCGCACGTCCTTCAGCGTCTCGAAGCCGCGGATCGCCTCCAGCACGCGCGCAATCGAGTCCTCGCGCAGCGCCAGCGACGCGCAGTCGCGGAACTTGGCCTCGAGCCGGTCGGGCGGCTCCAGGTTCTGCGGCCCGCGCAGCGGCTGCGAGAATTTCTGCGAATAAGCCTTGCCGTCGGTGGTGGTGACGATCACTTCGCACTCGAAATGGTCCTGCATGC
>CAZOQY010000145.1:0-8006 GCA_964581835.1 uncultured Streptomycetaceae bacterium
CCATCTGGATGAGCTGCGCGGCCGGCACGCGCTGAGCCGCGAAGCCCAGGCCTGCGGCGGCGACCTCGCTGCCGGCGATGGCCAGCCCGGGAAACGCCTCCGCCACGCCCGACAGCACGAAGCCGGTGCCGCAGCCCACTTCCAGGAAGCGCCTCGCGCCTGCAAAGTAGCGGCCCAGCGCCCAGACGATCAGGCGGTTGCGCGCGCGGAACCAGAAGTTGCGCGCCTCCAGCCCGGCCAGCTCGGAAAAATGGGCAGGGTCGTAGCCTTCGGCCGCGTGCGCCAGCCCGGGCGCGAAAGCGGGAAAACCGGCGACCAGCGGCGGCTCGAAGCCGCACTGCGGGCAAGGCCACGACGGCGATTCGAAGCCGGCGCCGCAGCGCAGGCACAACCTCAACCCTGGCTCCCGATCACGATGCCGATGCAGATCAGCGCGAGGCCCGCCAGCCGGGTCATCGTGAGCGGCTCGTTGAACAGCCAGGCGGAGCACAGCACCACCAGCACGAACGCGAGACTGACGAAGGGATACGCATGGGACAACTCGAGCTTGGTCATCGCCGCCATCCAGGTCACGACGGCGAGCAGCAGCGCCGCGAGCGCGGAAACGACCCACGGGTTGACGAGCAGGCGCGCCAGGAACCAGAACTTGTCGGTGGGGTCGGCCGGAAACGCGCCGGCGGCGATGACCTGCCACTTGATGACGAGCTGGGAATAAACCGTCAGCAGGATGGTGCACGCCACATAGACATAGCTCATGGAATCACCCGGTGGTAGACGTCGACGGGACGGCGAAAGCGGAAACCGAGGGAGGCATAGAGATTAAGCGCGGCCGTATTGGCAACCGAGATCGAGCTCGACAGCTCGGCGGCTCCTTTGTTTACGAGTTCCACGCAAACGGCGCTCCATAAGTACTTGGCGATGCCACGGCCGCGGTGCGTCTTGCCCAGGGCATGCAGCACGAGCTTCCCGCCCTCGTGCGCAATGAAGCCGGCCGTACTGCCCTCCCAGGTCAGCCCGTAGACTTTGCCCGCGGCGTACAGGTTTGCGAGCCAGTTCTCGTAGCGTCGGTCCGCGAGACGGTCGTCGACATTGAAGTCGCGATGAAAACGGCCGTGCCGGAATGCGTCCTGGCACATCGCAATCAGCGGCTCGACGGGCAAGTTCGGGTCGAAACCGGCGGAGGGATGCGTCGAGGCCTGCAAAGACGCCGGCAAGCAATGCGGTTCGGCAAGCGTATCGCAGTAATAAAACCCATTGAGGTGGAGATCCTTCTTCGATGCAAGCGGGTCAACTCTGACCGTGTAATGGCCGGGTGCCTTCATCTGCGCCATCGCCTCGGGACCGGCGTTGACCAGCTCAAAGGCTTCACCACCCAGCACCGCGCAGTCCCACGGCGTGCGCCTAATCAGACTTGCGTTCATCATGGAAAGTCTTGTGCATCACGATATAGAGCGGCCGCTTCTTGGTTTCGTCGTAGGTCTTGCCGAGGTAGATGCCGAGCATGCCGAGAATCGCGATGATGATGCCGCCGATGAAGTAGATCGAGACGATCAGGCTCGCCCAGCCGACGATCGCCGAGCCATGGAGTAAAGCATTCACCAGGATGTAAACACCGTAGCAAAAAGCAAGCAGAGAGATCGCGAACCCCATGCGTATCACCAGTCGCAGCGGCTTGTCGGAATACGCGATGATCGTCTGCGAAGCAAGCCGCCATAACTTTACGATCGTGTAGGTCGAGCGCCCCTCATGCCGCTCGTCGTGCGGCACGTCGATGACGGCGGTCGGATATCCCGCCCAGTTAAGCAGTGCGCCGAAGAATCGCAACTGTTCGCGCATTTGCCGGATAGTTGACACGACATCGCGGGAAATCATGCGGTAGTTGCCGGCACGGCCATCGTAATCCATGTCGGCGAGCCAGCTGAATAGCCTGTAGAACAACCACGAGCTGAAACGCTTGGGCAAGGAACCGCTGCTCTGGATTCGGGAAGCAATCACGACCTCGTAGCCTTCTCTGGCCTTGGCGTACAGGCGGGGTATCTCCTCCGGGCGGTCCTGCAGGTCGCAATCCATCACCACCACCCAGTCGCCATCGCAATGATCGAGGCCGGCGGTGATGCCGTAATGCTGGCCGAAGTTGCGGCTGAACTGGATGCCCTTCACGCGGGGATCCTTGCGCGCGAGCGCCTGGATGATTTCCCAGGAACGGTCCCCGCCCCGGTCCTCGACCATGACGATCTCGAAGTCCTGCGTGATGCCGGAGAGCGCGGCGACGAGCCGGCGGTAGAGCTCCTCGAGGCAGCCTTCGGCCTGGTAGACGGGGGTGACGACGGAGATATGCGCCATCGCGATGTTCACTTCCCCGGGATTTTTCCGGCATTCGTGCCGGAAAAATCCTGAGTGAACTGAATGCTGTACAGCTTCGAGTAGATGCCGCCGCGGGCCAGCAGTTCGTCGTGTGTGCCGGTCTCGGCGATGCGGCCGCGGTCGAGCGCGACGATGCGGTCGGCCTTCTCCACGGTGGACAGCCGGTGCGCGATGACGATGGTGGTGCGACCGCGCATCAGCGCCTCCAGCGCCGCCTGAACAAAGCGCTCCGACTCGGTGTCGAGCGCGGAGGTTGCCTCGTCCAGCACCAGAACCGGCGCGTTCTTCAGGAGCGCGCGCGCGATCGCCAGCCGCTGGCGCTGCCCGCCGGAGAGCTTCACCCCGTTCTCGCCCACCAGCGTCGCCAGCCCCTGCGGCATCTCGCGGATGAACTCCATGGCATGCGCGGCCTCGGCGGCGGCGATGATGTCGCGTTCGGCGGCGGTATTCATCATGCCGTAGGCGATGTTGGCGGCGACCGTGTCGTTGAACAGCACCACGTCCTGGCTCACCAGGGCAATGTTCGCCCGCAGGCTCGCGAGCGTCAACGTCTCGAGATCGTGCCCGTCGAGCAGCACGCGCCCGTGCGTCGGGTGGTAGAAGCGCGGCACCAGGTTGGCGAGCGTGGTCTTGCCAGAGCCGGAAGCGCCGACCAGCGCCAGCGTCCGCCCCGGCTCGACGGCGAGGCTGATCGAATCCAGCGCGAGCCGGCCGGGGTCGCCGTAGGAAAAACTCACGTTATCGAAGCGGATCTCGCCGCGCGCGCGGCCGATCGTCACCGTGCCGCGGTCGGGCTCGGCCGGCTCGTCGATCAGCCTGAACACGCTCTCGGCGGCAGCGAGCCCCTTCTGCAGGTACTCGTTGATGTCGGTGACGCGCTTTAACGGCGCCGTCAGCATCAGCATCCCCGCGACGAACGCGGCGAACTCGCCCACCGACAGGAGCTGCGCGCTCGACTGCAGCATCGCGTAATAGACGATGACCGCCAGCGCGACCGCCGCGATCAGCTGCACGATGGGCGCGCTCGCCGCCACCGCCGAGACCTGCTTCATCAGGTGCCGTCGCACGCTGTCGGCCTCGTGGTCGAAGCGCGCCTTCTCGTACGCCTGGCCGCCGAACAGCTTCACCACCTTGTGGCCGCCGATCGCCTCGTCGATCACCTGGGTGATGTAGCCCATCGCGTTCTGCACTTCGCGGCTCGAGTTGCGCAGCTTCACGCTCAGCACGCGCACCACCACCACGATCAGCGGCCCCATCACCAGCGCGAACAGCGTCAGCTTCCAGTTGAGCCACAACAGGTACGCGAGCAGGCCGACGATGGCGAGGGTATCGCGGAACACGATGGTGAGCGCGCTGGTCGCCGCCTGCGTCACCTGCGTCACGTCGAAGGTCAGCTTGGAAATGAGCGCGCCCGAAGGCTGCTCGTCGTAGTACCGCGTCGGCAGCGCCAGCAGCTTCGCGAACATCGCGCTGCGCAGATCGGTCACGAGGCGGTAGCCGACCCAGCCCAGCGAATAGGTGGCGACGTAGGCGGCCGCCCCGCGCACCGCGAACAGCGCCACGATCACCACCGGCATCCAGCGGATGAGTTGCGGGTCCTTGTCGATGAAGGTTCCCTCGATCAGCGGCTTCATCAGCGCCGGCAGCGCCGGCTCGGTCGCGGCGACCACCATCATGCCGAAGATGCCGAGCGCGAACACGCGCCAGTACGGCCTGACGTACGAGAGCAGCCGCAGGTAGAGGGCGGTGTTGGTCATGACCGCGGAACGATACCAAAATGCCGCTGCCCCGGATAGCAGCGTAGCCCTTCATCAACGACTCAGGAAATCGCCAGCGTGCGGCTGGCGATGTCCTAGCGGAAGCTGTACTGGGCCGAGACGAACACCGCCCGCTCCGCTGCCGGATAGGCGTTGAAATCGGTTCCGGCCGCGTTGCGGATGCCGTAACTGAAGTACTTCCGGTCGGTGAGGTTGAGCAGCGTCGCGGCGAGCAGCCAGCCGCCGCCCTGGTACGCCAGCCTGGCATTGACCGTGACGTAGGTCGGCATGGTCATGAAGGTGTTGGCCTGGTCGTTGTCGAAGCGCTGGGTGCCGACGTAGCGCGCGAACAGGGAGAGGTCGGTGCGTCCGGCCATGCGCCAGGACCCGCCGGCCGACAACGTGCGTGCGGGCACCAGCGGGACTTCGTTCCCGCTCACGTCGACGCCGCCGTACGTGCCGGAACGGAACTCGGCGCGGGTCAGGGCGAGGTTGGCGAACGCGCTTAACGTGTCCGACGCGGCCCACTGCGTGTCGAACTCGAGGCCGCGGCGCTGCGTCGGCGACAGGTTCACGTTGGCGCCGAACGGCGGGAACAGCGGGCTGAAGTAGATCTCGTTCGCGAGGCGCATCTGGAACGCGGCAGCACGCACGCGCCAGCGGCCGTTGTCGAGCTCCCCGCCCACTTCCATGTCGCGCGAGGTCTGCGGCTCGAGCAGCGTCACCTGGAAGCGGTTCTCGTCCACGGTCGCGATGCGGAAACTGCGCCCGATTCTGCCGTAGACGCTGAGGGCTGAACCGGGGGCGGAATCGAGCCGCTGGCGCAGCGCGAGCTCGTACGCGCGCGGCGAGCGGACCTGCGTCGCCGTCGTCACGACCGGCAGCAGGTCGGTGACCGTATTTTCGGAGCGCTGCAAGCGCCCGCCGAAGGTCAACCGCGTGTCCGGCGCGAGCGCCAGGTTGTCCTGCAGGTAGAGCGCCCGGTTGCGCTGCGTCGCCAGCGCGCGGGAATTGAAAAACCCGCCCAGGAACACCGAGTCGTAATCCCAGTCGTCGAGATCGACTCCGGCCACCAGCGTGTTGCGCACGCCGCCGACGACGAACGGCACCCGCAGCCGCGGGTTGAACTGCCAGGTGTCGACCTGCGTGGTCGTGCTGGTCGCCGCGCCGAAGAACGACTGATTCGCTTTCGCCTCGCGGTCGCGGTAGCCGAGGTTGGCCGCGAATTCGGCTTCGCCCAGCCGCCATCCCGCGCCCAGGTTGATGCGCGCGCCGTTGCGGCTGGAGAAATCGTCCGGCGTGGTCGCGCCGCGGCGGTCGGTGACGAGCTGCGCGGAAGTGCGCACCCCCGGGTTGCGCAGGTCCTGGTCGTCGCCGCCCAGCTTGATGCTGACGTAGCGCGCCGCGTCGCCGAAGCGCGCGTCCACCTCGGCGCTCTCCTGGCGCACGTGGTTGTTGGCCCGGTAGTTGTCCGAATCGAGCCGGCTCGCGGAGACCGCGATGCCGACGTTCTCGCCGGACACGATGCCGCTGGCGCGCAGTTCACCGGTGTCGTAGGTGCCGCCACCGCCGTAGAGCAGCGCCGATTTCTGTCCCGGTCGCGGCGCGCGCGTGATGATGTTGATGGTGCCGCCGGTCGCGCCGCCGCCGTAGAGCACGGCGCCGCTGCCGCGCATGATCTCGATGCGCTCGATCGAATTCACCGGGATGGCGGAGAGGCCGGCCGAGACCAGCTCGTTCTCGGAAATGCGCTGGCCGTTCACCAGCACCAGCGTGTTCTGGTCGCCGGTGATGCCGAAGCCGCGCAGGTCGACCTGTGGATCGGGCCCGCCGGTGTTGTCGCGGATGTGGATGCCGGCGAATTTCGAGAGCAGCTCCTGGATCGAGCGCACCGGGCTACGCTGCATCTCTTCGGCGGTCACCACCGTCACGCCCACGGGCAACGTGTCCGGGCGCTCGTCGAAGCGCGTCGCGGTGACGACCACCGGGGGACCCTGGGTAACGGGGATGTCTGCTGCGAATGCGGCGCACGCCGCCGCGGACAGCATGGCAACCGCTGCCTGTCTGCCAGTCTTCCTGAACAACACGATCTCTCCTCGCGCATGCCCGCCGCATGCCAATCAGCGCAGGGAAACGACGCAGGAAGACCGGTGCCATGAAAACCAGGCACGCCGCCTCCCCGCGGCATTTCCGTCATCGATCCGGGCCGGTCTACGGGCTCGCGAGAACTTGACGTGCCGCCTTCCCATGCGCGACTCGCGCACAGTGGCGTTGTGGCACGCCCACGCTCGCTTACCGTTGCGGGGGCAGCACAGGCTTCAGGGAATCAGGATCGGCCGATCCTGATTTCCTACCTGTTTCCCGTTTAACCCGCCGCGCGAGACGCGCGCACGGGCACCCGGTATCGAGTGCCGGGGGCGATCAGCTTGCGGATGCGCGCCGCCCGGCACGGGGTGGATTCTAGGCGTCGCGGGCCGCCGCCTCAACTATGGAGCACTGCAGCAACGGCTGCGCCTGTGGACGGCCGATGGGTTTTCCATGTCCGGTCAGGCTGTTAAGCCCTCGACCCCACCGCCGGACGGGGAAGCTTTCTGGATGCTAAACAACTTTCAAAAATTGACGTACCCAGTTGACCTAACAGGATTTTTGAAACTATAGTGTGCCGATGGAAGCGGACCTCAAGGCGCTCGAACAGAAACTGGGCCAGTTCGTCGAACTGGCCCAGCGACTGCGCGTCGACAATCAGCAGTTGCGGCAGCAGCTCGCGTCCGCGATGAGCGACAACAAGCAGCTCACGGAGAAAATCGGCACCGCGACCAACCGCTTGGAGAGCCTGCTTAATCAGATTCCTGAAGAAGAAGCATGAACGGCGACCCAAAGGGCCTGCAGATCAACGTGATGGGGCGCGAATTTCGCGTCGCCTGTCCGGAAGAGGAACAGAAAGGCCTGCTCGAAGCGGTTGATTACCTGAACAAGAAGATGGCCGAAATCCGCGACAACGGCAAGGTCATCGGCCTGGAGCGCATCGCCATCATGGCGGCGCTCAACATCGCGCACGAGTTGCTCTCCACCAAGGTCGGCGGCTTTGACATCGCGGCGCTCAAGCGTAGAATGGAAAGCATGGAGACAATGCTCGATCAGGCGATGCACGATCAGAGCAAATTGTTCTGACTTTCCCCTGCGGTGTTCGTAAAGGCTTTAAGTTTCTAAACCAACATTGGTAACTCTGGACGCCGACTCAAGCAGCACCGGTGTGCGCGTCCGACTCGGAAGCGCCTAAAGGGCTCGGAAGGCGACCAAACTTGAACCGTTGGTTCAAGACGCTGGCCTGACGGCACAGGTGGGGGATCCAAACACAATGCGGCTCGCGCCGCATTTTTTTTGACACGATCCACTATCCACCATCCACGCTTTTCACGCATGAACTACTGGCTCTTCAAGTCGGAACCGACCACCTACGGCATCGACCACCTCGCGCAGGACCGGGTCACCGCCTGGACCGGCGTGCGCAACTACCAGGCGCGCAATTTCATGCGCGACGCCATGAAAAAAGGCGACCGCGGCTTCTTCTATCACTCGAGCTGCGAGGTGCCCGGCATCGCCGGCATGGTCGAGGTCGCCCGCGCCGCCTATCCCGACGAGACGCAGTTCGACCGCAAGTCGAAGCAGTACGATCCCGGCGCGACGAAAGACAACCCGCGCTGGTTCAACGTCGACGTGAAATTCGTGAAGAAGACGCGCGTCGTGGCGCTCACCGAACTGCGCGCCGAGAAGGCGTTGAAGAACATGCAGATCCTGCAGCGCGGCAACCGCCTTTCGATCACGCCGGTGACGCCCGCGGAATGGGCGTGCGTCATGCGGCTTGTCGAAACAACGTGACGCGAT
>CAZOQY010000146.1:0-7984 GCA_964581835.1 uncultured Streptomycetaceae bacterium
GGCGCGACCTCGATGGGGCTGCCGTTCATCTACATGCCGGCCGGGCCGATGCTGCGCGGCAACTGGAAGGGCGAGTATCTCGGTTCCGGCACCGACCGCTGGAAATACTGGGCGGAGCTGCGCGCCGGGCGCATCACCGAGGACGACTGGCGCGAGGTCGAGGAAGGCATCGCGCGTTCGTACGGCCACTGCATGGTGATGGGTACCGCGTCGACCATGACTTCGGCGGTGGAGACGCTCGGGCTCACGCTGCCGGGCGCGGCTTCCATTCCCGCCGCCGACTCCGGACACCCGCGCATGGCGACGGCCAGCGGCCGGCGCATCGTCGAAATGGTGTGGGAAGACTTGCGCCCGTCGGCGATGCTGACGCCGCAGGCCTTCGACAACGCGATCAAGGTAGTGCACGCGCTTTCCGGCTCGACCAACGCGCTGATCCACCTCGTGGCGATGGCGGGGCGTGCCGGTATCCGGATCGACTGGGAACATTTCGACAAGCTGGCGCAGCACGTGCCGGTGCTCGCCAACCTGCGGCCGGCCGGCCAGTACCTGATGGAAGATTTCTATTACGCCGGAGGTTTGCGAGCCTTGCTCGCAAACCTCAAAGAAGATCTGGACCTCCAGTGTCCGACCGTGAACGGGAAGACGCTGGGTGAGAACATTGCCACCGCGCGGACCAGCAACGTCGATGTGATCCGCACGCGCGACAAGGCGTTGTCGCAGACCGGTGGGCTGGCCGTGCTGCGCGGCAACCTCGCGCCCGACGGCGCGGTGATCAAGCCGCTCGCCGCCGAGGCGCGGCTGTTGAAGCACGCCGGGCCGGCGGTGGTGTTCAAGGATTACCCGGACCTGCGGGCGCGGATCGATTCCGACGATCTCAAGGTGGATGAGAACTCGGTGCTGGTGATGCAGAACGCCGGACCGCTGGGAGCGCCCGGTATGCCGGAGTGGGGCCAGCTGCCGATTCCCAAGAAACTGCTGCAAAAAGGCGTTCGCGACATGGTGCGCATCTCGGACGCACGCATGAGCGGCACGTCCTACGGCACCTGCGTGTTGCACGTCACTCCCGAGGCTTTCATCGGCGGGCCGCTCGCGCTGGTGCGCGACGGCGACCTGATCGAGCTCGACGTCGCCGCGCGCAAGCTCGAGCTGAAAGTCAGCGCCGAGGATCTGGCGAAGCGAAAGGCGGTGTGGAAGCCGCGCCCGCCGCATTACACGCGCGGCTACGGCAAGATGTTCTCGGATCACATCACGCAGGCGAACCAGGGCTGCGATTTCGACTTCCTGCATCACGGGCTGCCTACGCCCGACCCCGATACCCATCACTGAGAGCGACGACCCGTGGAACTTCCCGTCAATCATTTCAAGCGCGCGCTGAAGGACCAGAAGCCGCAGATTGGCATGTGGTCTTCGCTTTCGAGCCACATCGTCGCTGAGATCCTCGCGCACGCGGGGTTCGACTGGGTGTTGCTCGATACCGAGCATTCGCCGAACGAACTGCCGATGGTGCAGTCGCAACTGCACGCGATGACCGGCGGCACCGCCACGCCGGTCGTGCGTCCTGCCTGGAACGACATGGTGCTGGTGAAGCGCTTTCTCGACATCGGCGCGCAGTCGCTGCTGCTGCCTTATGTGCAAACGGCCGAGGAGGCGCAGAACGCCGTGCGCTATACGCGCTATCCGCAGAATGGCCTACGTGGCGTGGCCGGCGCGACGCGCGCCGCGGGCTACGGTCGTACAAAGGATTACCTCAAGAACGCGCACCAGGAGATCTGCCTGTTGTTGCAGGTGGAGACGCGCAAAGCGATGGGTAACCTCGAGGCGATCGCCGAGACCGAGGGCGTGGACGGCATCTTCATCGGGCCGAACGACCTTTCCGCCGACCTGGGCCACCTCGGCAACTGGCAGCACCCCGAAGTCTGGAAGGTGATGGAAGACGCCGCGAAGCGCATCCGCAAGGTGGGCAAGGCGCCCGGCATCCTGGTGGGCGAGGCCGACGGCCAGCGCTGCCTCGACATGGGTTATCTCTTCGTCGCGGTCGGCGCCGACACCGGCACGCTCGTGCGCGGGGCCGATTCGCTCGCCGCCAGGTTCAAGAAAACGTGACGAGTGATGGGTGATGAGTAGTACGGCTCACTCGCTACGCTGTTTTTTCCTCATCCCTCCGCCCTCATCCCTCATCCCTTGGTGATGAAGGCATCCTCGATCCTCAGCTTCGTCGTCATCGCGGCCGCGACCGCGGTGTACTTCACGCCGCCGCCCGAAGGCGTGTCGGTGGAGATGATGCATGCCGCCGCGCTGGCGATATTCACCGTCGGCCTGTGGGCGGTGGGCGCGCTGCCGGAGCACGTCGTCGGCCTGCTGTTCTTCACGTTGGCGATGGCGCTGGCGGTGGCGCCGGCGCAGGTGGTTTTTTCCGGGTTTGCTTCCGCGACGCTGTGGCTGGTGCTGGGCGGGCTGATCATGGCCGAGGCCGTCAACCGCACCGGGCTCGCGCAACGGCTGGCGGCCGCGCTGTTCGACCGCTACGCGCTGTCCTATGCGCAGCTGGTCGTCGCCGTGGTGATGGCGTCGGTCGTGCTGTCGTTCCTGATACCGGCAACGGTGGGCCGCGTGCTGCTGCTCCTGCCCATCGTGATGGCGCTGGCGAAACGGGTCGGCTTCGAGCACGACAGCACCGGCTACAACGGTCTGTGCCTCGCCACCATCGTCGCTACTTATCAGTGCGGGACCGCGGTCCTGCCCGCCAATGCGCCCAACCTGGTGCTCGCGGGCTCGGCCGAGGCGCTCTACGGCATACACATTACCTATGCCGAGTACCTGTGGGTGCAGTTTCCCGTGCTGGGCGCGCTGAAGAGCGTCCTGATCATCGCGTTCGTGCTCTGGTTGTTTCCCGCCGAGGCGCGCCCGCTGGCGGGATCGCGGTCAACCGCGCCGTTGACGCCGGAGCAGCGGCGCATGGCGGCGATCCTCGTCGTCGCGCTCGTGCTGTGGGCGACCGATTTTCTGCACGGCATCCAGTCGGGCTGGATCGCGCTCGCCGCGGGCCTCGTGTGTCTGCTGCCGCGGGTGGGCGTGATGCCGGTAGCCGCTTTTCACGAAGTGAGGATCGGCCCGTACTTCTACGTCGGAGCGACGCTCGGGTTGGGGCTGGTGATCCAGAAGACGGGATTGAGCGACGGGCTCGGCGGCGTGATACAGGGCGTGCTGCCGCTCGAGGCCGGCGCGGATTTCGCGAACTTCATGAAGCTGGGCGTGCTGACGTCGCTCGCCGGCCTGTTCACCACCAACCCGGCGCAACCGGCGGTGCTGGCGCCGCTTGCCGAGGGCTTCGCGCAGGCGACCGGGTGGCCGCTCAAGTCCGCGCTGATGGTGATCGCGGTGGGCTACACGACGTTTCTCGCGCCGTACCAGGTGCCGCCCGCGATGGTCGGGCTGCAGGTCGGGGCGCTACGGGTGATGCCCATGTTGAAGCTTGCGCTGCCGCTCGCGGCGGTCGGGTTGCTGGCGATGCTACCGCTGCAGTACCTGTGGTGGCGGGTGATCGGCTACTTCGGATGAAAAATCCCCGGCGCGCCGGGGATTTTTCGAAGCGAAGCGCTGGCGGGGTCAGTCGGCGTAGATGCCGGCCTTCTTGATGATCGGCCCCCACTTGTCGATTTCCGCCTTGAGGTGCTTTTGCAGCGCTTCCGGCGTCGCCTTGGCGACGGGAACAGGCTCGGCTCCCAGGTCCGCGAGCTTCGACTTGAGCTGAGGATCCTTGACGGCGGCCTGCAGCGTGGCGACGAGTTTGTCGAGGACGGGTTTGGGTGTGCCCCTGGCTACGTAGAGGCCGTGCCAGACTACCACTTCAAAATTCTTCATTCCCTGTTCGGCCAGCGTCGGCACGAACTGGAGCGAGGGCACGCGCGTCCGCGAGGTCACGCCGTAGACCTTGACCCGGCCCGACTTGATCTGCGCGGTGGTGTTGGTGGTCTGGTCGCACATGAGGTCGATTTGTCCGCCCATCAGTGCCGCCATGGCGGGCCCGGTGCCGTTGTAGGGGATGGTTGTCAACTCGGTCTGTATCGTCGACATGAACAGCAGGCCGCACAGGTGCGAGGCCGCACCGAGTCCGGCGTTGCCCAGGTTCATCTTGTCCTTGTTGCCCTTGATGTAAGCGATCAGATCCTTGAGGTTTTCCGGTGGCAGTCCGGTCTTGGCGATCAGCGTCATCGGCACGTCCGCCACCTGGCCGATGTATTCGAAGTCGGTGAGCGGATTGACCGAGGGCTTCCGGTAGAGCGCCGGCGCGGTGGACATGCCGATGTGCGCGAGCAGCACCGTGTAGCCGTCCGGCTTGGACTTCGCCACCCTGCCGTAGGAGATGGTGCCGCCGGCGCCGACCACGTTCTCCACGATGACCTGCTGCTTGAGCGGTCCGCTCATGGCGATCGCCAGGTGCCGCCCCAGCGTGTCGGTCGGTCCGCCTGCGGCGAACGGAATGACCAGCGAAACGTTCCGGCTCGGATAATCCTGCGCGGTCGCGCTGGAGACGACCGCGAAGGCGAGGACGGTGAAACCGCGCGTTAGCTTGTTGATGATCATGCTCCCTCCTGACTGCAGGTTAGGTTTTTTACTGGTCTCCCCGGCGCGGAGACCAGAGCGTCAATCCTACCAGAGACGGTTTGACGGGTCCTGACGTCGTTTGCAGAGTCCTCGAATTCACCGGAATGGTTTGTTTCGCCGAGACGGTCGCCACGATCAGCATGTCGAGCATGCAGTAGAACGCGCCGGCGGCGAGCGGCGGGTTGATGGTGGTGAAACCGAGCCAGGGCGCTTCTTCCGCCCACGTCCAGTTGCCGAGCCAGGTGCCGTAGACCTCCATCGCGAGCGACAGCACGAACATCACGGCGTAGAGTCGGCTCGCGCGTCCCGAGAGCATGCACAGCAGGAACAGGGCGAACAGCAGCGCGTCGAGCGTGCCGAGTCCGGTCAGCGCCAGCAGGAACACGAACGGGGCGGCGGCGAGCGGCACGAACCACTCGATCCAGGCATTCGCGCGCTCCGCCAGGTGGCGCCCCAGCATGAACAGCAGCGCGTGGCCGGGCGGCACGAACAACGGCACGTTGGCGAGACGGTACTCGTAGAGGCCCCATACCAGCGACAGGAAGATTTCGCCGAGCGTGGCGTAGAGCACGCAGATGGCCAGCGCCATCTGGTCGTCTCTCGGCGCGGCGCGCAGCCAGTACAGGAAAGCGGTCCAGATGCCGACGTTGGTCAGCGTCTGGCCCCAGAAATCGACCAGCTGATCCAGGGCGAGTCCGCCGGCGATGATGCCGGTGATGAGCAGGACGCGAACCATGTCGTGACGGCCTGCTGCGTCGGCCGGCATGCGACTGTGGCTATCCGATGGCGCCCGGCTCACGCGGTCAGTCCCTGTTGTCCAGGTAACGGTACCATAAGTACATGGCGCGTTGACCGGCGCGGCGCAGCGCGGCGAACGGAAATCGCGGCAGCGGCGTGGAGGTGGACGGGATTGCCGCGCCCTCCTCATCGCCGGCGACGCGGCGCGCCAGCAGGCGGCCCGCGTGCAGCCCGTAGGCGACGCCGCTGCCCTGGTAGCCGATGGCGTAGTGCACGCTGGCATCGTCGTCGGCGTGGTACACGTGCGGCAGGAAGTCGGCGGTCAGGCAGACCCAGCCCCACCAGTCGTGCTCGACCTCGATGTTCCCAAGCGCGGGCAGCTTGCGCTTCAGTTCGGCGAGCAGAAAATCGCGCTGGCGCGCGTGGTTTCCTGCCGAGTCGGTGATCAAACCGCGTCCGCCGAACAGGATGCGGTCGTCCGGCAGCCGCCGCCAGTAGTAAAGCAGGTTGCGGGTGTCGGTCAGCACATGGTCGGTCACGAAGCCGCTGGCTTCCTTTTCCCGCTGTGTCATGGGCCGGGTGACGATGATGTGGGACAGCACCGGCAGCGTGGCGCCGCGCAGGCACGGGAACAGGTGCTCGGGCGTATAGCCATTGGTGGCGATGACGACCTGCCGGGCGCGCACCGTTCCATAGGGTGTGGCGAGCGCGTGCGTTTCGTTTTGCTTCTCCCAGCCGAGCACGGGGCTTGCGCTGTGGACCCTGGCGCCCGCTTTCCTGGCCGCGGCCAGGGTTCCCACGGCGAGCTTGAGCGGATGGACCGCGAGCGCGTCGGGAAAGCGCAGCGCGCCGTGCGATTCCGCTCCGCCTATGTGATCCTGCCGCACGCGTTCGGCGGGCAGGTACTCGGCCGGATACTCGAACTCGCGTTGCAGAAGTTCCGCTTCCCGTGCGAGCGCCATGGCGCGGGCAGGCCGATGGGCGATCTTCAGGTGCCCGGCTTCGGTCAGATCGCAGGCGATGCCCTCGTTGCGCGCGAGTTCCCTCACCGTTTCGACTGCCGCGAGGCTTTCGCCGAACCAGCGCCGCGCCGTCTCCCGGCCCCACTTCGAGATCACTTCCGAATAGCCGTAGCGCCCGATCGCTGCGCGGGCGAAGCCGCCGTTTCTCCCGCTGCAGCCCCAGCCGGGCCGATTCGCTTCCAGCACCAGCGCGCGGATGCCGTGATGCTTCGCGAGGAACAACGCGCAGGAAAGACCGGTATAGCCGCCGCCGATGATCGCCACCTCGGTGTCGATGGATGCCGGCACCGGCCCGTCATCGCCGGACGGGTCGCCTGCGGTCGCCGTCCAGTACGAGGGCGGGTGATCGAGCCCCGTGCCCGGGGAACGAGCAGTCAACGGGTCGTATGGGGCGTTCATGGCGTGGTGGGCTTGTTGCGGGCGCAGCGGGGTGCGGGCGTTCAGGAATGTTACCAGACGATATAATCGCGCCTCTCTCGTGGGGGAAATCAGGGGGGAAATCATGGAAGGCGCCGCCGTCGTAACAGGGGCGAGCTCGGGCATAGGCGAGGCGATTGCGCGCCATCTGCTCGAGAGCGGCTGCACGGTGATTGCGTTGCAACGCCGCCCGCCGCGCTTTCGGCATGACCGCTTGATTTTTCACGCGGTCGACTTGGCGGACGCAGTGGCGGCGCGCCAGGCGGCCGGTGAGATCGCGGCCCGCCACCCGGTTCGCTATCTCGTGAACAACGCCGGCGTCAATCGCCCCGGCCTGCTCGAGCAGGCGACGGTCGAGGACCTGGACTACGCGCTGGCCTTGAACGTGCGCGCCGCGATGATACTGGTCCAGGCTTTCACGCCCGGCATGCGCGCCGCGAAGTTTGGCCGCATCCTCAGCATTTCCTCGCGCGCGATTCTCGGCAAGACCGGCCGCACGGTCTACGCTGCGGCAAAAGCGGGACTCGTGGGCATGACGCGAACGTGGTGTCTGGAGTTGGCCGCTGATGGCATTACGGTGAATGTGATAGCGCCCGGACCGGTGGCGACCGAGTTGTTCGACCGGGGCCACCCGCCCGGGGGTGAGAAGCGCCAGCGCGTGATCGATAGCATTCCTGTCCGGCGTGTCGGCACCCCCGACGATATTGCCCAGGCGGCGATGTTTTTCCTTTCTCCGACAAATGGTTACATTACAGGCCAGACGCTGTTCGTGTGCGGCGGCAGCAGCATCAGCGGTTCCGGCGGAGAGTAGCAGCACACGATGATGTGTTGATTGAGCGCGAGCAAACTGCCGGATCGCAGGTCTTCAGAGAGTATTTCCCCCGGTTTTTGTTGTTTTTCGGGGCTTGCGCGCACTGCATCCGCGGCTTCCGCCGGGAACGCCTCAAAATCGGCGTTATACGTTTGACAACATGGGGAAAAACAACAATAATGCTAGGTTTCGTTCGGAGGGGTGCCCGAGCGGCTAAAGGGGGCAGACTGTAAATCTGTTGGCCATGCGCCTACGTAGGTTCGAATCCTACCCCCTCCACCAGGATTTTGCGGGCATGCAGGGCGCGGAGATGTGACCGGACGGACGATCTCGACGAGGCGGGTGTAGCTCAATGGTAGAGCAGAAGCCTTCCAAGCTTACGACGAGGGTT
>CAZOQY010000147.1:0-7945 GCA_964581835.1 uncultured Streptomycetaceae bacterium
TGCGCTTGCCGCCCTGGTTCACCGCTACCGCGGTGTCGTTGACCACCTTGAGGAACGGAACGACGCCTTGCGACTTCCCGTTCGTGCCCTTGATGTGGGCGCCGAGCGCGCGCACCGGCGTCCAGTCGTTGCCGATGCCGCCCGCGTACTTCTGCAGCATCGCGTTCTCCTTGATCGCCTCGTAGATGCCGTCGAGGTCGTCGGAGACCGTGGTGAGGTAGCAGCTCGCGAGCTGCGAGCGCCGCGTGCCGGAGTTGAACAGCGTCGGCGTCGAGCTCATGAAGTCGAACGACGAGAGCACGTTGTAGAACTCGATCGCGCGCGCTTCGCGCTGATCTTCCGGCTCGTTCAGGGCGAGGCCCATCGCCACCCGCATGTAGAAGACCTGCGGCAGCTCGATGCGCTGGCCGCGGATGTGCAGGAAATAGCGGTCGTAGAGGATCTGCAGCCCGAGGTAGGCGAACTTGAGGTCGCGGTTGGCGTCGAGCGCCGCGCCCAGGCACTTCAGATCGTAGCTGGCGAGGCGCTCGTCGAGCAGCTCCGCCTCGATGCCTTTCTTGATGAATTCCGGCAGGTACTCGGCGTAGCGCGTGCGCATCTCCGCGTGCGTCACCTCCTCGCCGAGGGTCTCCAGCCGCAGCGTGTGCATCAGCAGCCGCGCCGTGACGTAGCTGTAGCCCGGGTCCTGCTCGATCAGGGCGCGCGCGGCGAGCACCAGCGACTTTCTCACCTCGTCCATCGGCACGCCGTCGTAGAGGTCGCGCTGCATCGCCTGCAGGATCGGCTCCGCGCTCACCTCGCGCCCGAGCCCCTCGCACGCCTCGCGCACCAGCGCCGCGAGCTTGTCGAGGTCGAGCGGCTTCAACTGCCCGCCCTCCTTCACGTTCAGCACCGGCAGCTGCGCGGACTTGCCTTTTTCCTTCGCCTGGGCCTCGCGCTGCTTCGCGCGTTCGCGCATCCGTTCATCGCGGTAGAGCACGTAGGCGCGGGCGATGTTGTGCTCGCCCGCGCGCATCAGCGCGAGTTCCACCTGGTCCTGGATGTCCTCGATATGGAAGGTGCCGCCCGAGGGCTGGCGGCGCATCAGCGCGACGACCGCGTTCTCGGTGAGGATCGCGACCTGCTCGCGCACGCGCGCGGAGGCCGCGCCCTGGCCGCCGTTGACCGCGATGAACGCTTTCGTCATCGCGATCGATATCTTCGACGGCTCGAAGCCGACGACGGCGCCATTGCGGCGGATGACCTTGTACTGGGCGTAGCGGGCTTCTCGCGCGGCAGGCGTTTCGTTGAGGGTCAGGCCGGCGGGCGGAGGAACGAGGGCCGATTCGGTGGCGAGCTGCATTATGTAACTCCTTGAGCTTTAAGTTTTTTTTTAACCCAAGGGGAGGCTGACCTCCCCAATCCAAAATCTTGGGGGGACACTTGACCACTATATCTTGTGGTTAGGCTCCCCTTTGCATCAAATTCTAGTAGTCTGATTTTGCGAAAGCAACAGGTTTTTGAAGTATTTCTTAAATCCTAGATTTATTGGGAAAAACCCCCTGCAAGGTGATGAAACCGCAGGCAAAACTGCCCACGTTTTGAGCACCTGAAGCGGCTTGCACAAGAAATGGGCAGCGCCGACCGGAACGGGCCAGAAAGGCTGTGGATAAGTAGCGCCAAAACCGGACGCTGAGCGCCGGTTTGGCTCCGCGCATTCGAACGGACGAAGGACTCGCCGTTCAATGCGCGGGAACGAGGAATTTCGGAGGGGAAAGCCGTTTTTCCGGCGCCGCCCGTACTCTATTTTTTCCGTGCCCTTGCTTGGCGTTTTGGCATCTTGGCGGTTCGTGTCTTTGTCTTGGTGTCTTGGCGGTTCATCTTCAGCATTCCCCGATAACGCGCCCAGTCGAAATGCGGCCCCGGATCTTCCTTGCGTCCCGGCGCCACGTCGGAATGCCCGGCGATGTCCGCGATCGGGTAGCGCGCCTGCAGCGCGCGCGTCAATTCGGCGAGCCGGTCGTACTGCGCGTCGGTGAACGGAACCTCGCCGCTGCCCTCCATCTCGATGCCGATCGAGTAATCGTTGCAGCGCGCCCTGCCCTTCCACGCCGACTCTCCCGCGTGCCATGCGCGCTGGGCGCACGGCACGAACTGGATCAGATCGCCGCCGCGGCGCACCAGGAAATGGGCGGACACTTTCATGCCGGCTATCGCGGCATAGAACGGATGCGCGCGCGCGTCGAGCCGGTTGGTGAAGAGCTGCACGATGCCGGGCCCGCCGAATTCGCCCGGCGGCAGGCTGATGTAGTGGATGACCAGAAGATCGATGGCGCAGCCGGCGGGACGCTCGTCGCAGTTGGGCGAAGGAATGAGCCTTATGCCCTCGACCACCCCTTCATCATTTATGCGCAGTCTCTTCGGCAAGGCGATTTTGGGCTCATTCCTCATTTAGGCTGAACGCGCGCGTTCAGCCTTTGGAGTCGAGCTCGTCCTTGATGCCGAGCCGTTCCATGCGATAGCGCAGCGCGCGGAACGTGATGCCCAGTACTTTCGCCGCGGCGGTGCGGTTGTAGCGCGTCTGCTCGAGGGCCGCGAGTATCGCCTGGCGCTCGACGCTGTCGAGACGCTCCTGCAGGGGCAAGCCGGTCAGGCTGGCAGGCGCGGCCGGCGCCGGCGCGGCCTGGGCCGGCACCAGCTGGAGATCCTCGGCCCGGATCTCGCCCCCGGCCGTCAGCGCAAGCGCGCGCTCCAGCACGTTCTCCAGCTCGCGCACGTTACCGGGAAAATCGTAGGCGGCAAGCCGCTCCAGCGCGGCGGCCGACAGCGGCGGCGGCTTGCCGCCGTTGGCGGCCGCCTGCCGCCTGAGTATGGATTTGGTCAGCTGCGGTATGTCCCCGCGCATCTCGCGCAGCGACGGCATTTTCAGCTCGATCACGTTCAGCCGGTAATACAGGTCCTGGCGGAACTTGCCGTGCTTCACTTCTTCACCGAGGCTGCGGTGTGTGGCGCTGATGATGCGCACATCCACCGATTCCTCGCCGGTCGAGCCGACCTTGCGCACCCGCTTCTCCTGGATCGCGCGCAGCAGCTTCACCTGCATCGGCAACGGCAACTCGGCCACCTCGTCGAGAAACAGCGTGCCGCCGCTCGCCGCCTGGAAGAATCCGTCGCGGTCCGCGGCGGCGCCGGTGAACGCGCCTTTCCGGTAGCCGAAGAACTCGCTTTCCATCAGGTTTTCGGGAATGGCGCCGCAGTTGACCGGAACGAATGGCCCGTCGTTGCGCGCGCCCTGCGCGTGGATGAGTCGCGCCGCCAGCTCCTTGCCGCTGCCGGACTCGCCGCTGATATGGATCGGCGCCTGGGTGCGGGCGAGCCGGTCGATCATCGAGCGCACCGCCTGCATCGGCGCGGATTCGCCGATCAGCAGGGGCCCGGCCGATGGCGCGGAGCCCCCTTCCTCCTGGGCGTGCTTCTGGGCCGGCCGGGTCAACTTCAATGCCGAACGCACCAGCGTGCGCAACTGGTCGAGAGACACGGGTTTGGCGAGGTAATCGAACGCGCCCGCCTTGAGGGCGGCTACCGCGTTCTCGGCGCTGCCGTGCGCGGTGATCACCGCGACCGGCAGGCTGGGATGGTGCCTCGCGACATGCTCCACCATGGTGAGCCCGTCGCCGTCAGGCAGGCGCATGTCGGTCAGGCACAGGTCGTAGCTGTTGCTGGCAAGCAGCGCGTAGGCCTCGGTGGTACTCGCGGCGCAATGCGCTTCCAGCCCCATGCGCGCCAGCGTCATGCCGAGCAGCTCGCGGATGTCGGCTTCGTCGTCGACGACCAGTACTTGTGACTTCGCGCTCATTTGCCCCGACCCGCTTTCCGGCCCGCCATCAGCCAGCCCAGCACTGAACCGTGAACTGCGCGCCGCGCGCGGTCTCGACATGGTCGAGCGTGGCGCCGTTCGCCTCGCATACTTCGCGCGCGATGTAGAGCCCGAGCCCGGTGCCGCCGGCGGCGGTGGTGAAGAACGGCTCGAACAGCTGCGCCCGCGTCTCGGGGCCGATGCCCGGCCCGTCGTCCGCCACGTCCAATCTTACAATACTGCCGGCGCGGTCCATCGATACCCGGATCGTGATGCTGGCGGGCTCGCGCCGGCAATGGCGCAGCGCATTGCGGCACAGGTTCCACATCACCTGGTTGAGATGGCTGCGGTCGAACAGTACCTCGGGAGCGGCCGCCAGTTCGAGCGCGAAGATGCCGGGGTCGATCTTCTCGATCTGCGAGAACTGTTCCACGAATTCGCCCAGGAATTCGGAAAGCCTGAAGCGCTCGCGGTGGGCGCGCTCGCCGCGGTTCAACCGCAACACGTCGTTCACCATGCGGTCGAGTCGGCGGCTGTTTTCGTTGATGATCGTGATCAGCCGCGCCGTGGTGCCGCTGACGCCGGGCTCCTCCTGCAGCAGCTGCGCGGCGTGGCTGATCGCGCCGAGCGGGTTCCTGACCTCGTGCGCGATGTTGGCGGTGAGACGCCCCAGCGCCGCCAGCTTCAACTGGCGCGCCTCGGCCTGGATGCGACTCTGGTCCTCGAGAAAAATGACCGCGCCGACCTGCCGGCGGCTGCCGCCGATCGGCACGAAGCGCGCGCTGATGCTGTTGCGAAACGGCGTGCGCGGCCCGGTATCCACGCCGGCCCGGTCGCGCCAGTCCTCGAATTGCGCCGCGAGCGCCGGCGCGTAGGCGGCAAGCGTCGCCTCGCCGTGGCCGCGGGGCAACGGCCCCAGCAGTCGCTCCGCCCGCGCGTTGCACTGGCGGATGGTCCCGCGCTCGTCCACCACCAGCACGCCGTCCTGCATGTCGCGAATCACCAGCTGGTTCACCTGCTCCATGTTGGCGAGGTCGATCTCGCGTTGCGCGGCAAGTTGCTCGCTCGCCACCGCGTAACGCGCCAGCGCATGGGCAAGCCAGGCGATCGCGAAGTAGGCCGCCGACAGCAGTCCCGCCTGCACGAACTGGGTTTCGGGAACGTCGAGCTTCAGCACCTCGTAGGTCTGCTCGAGCAGCACCCCGATGCTGGCCAGCGCGGCATAGAACAGGGTCAGTCGCCCGCGGCTGATCAACCCGGCGCCGGCGAGCGTGGTGAGCAGCAGCAGGCCGAGCCCGCTGGAAATGCCGCTGCTCGCGTAGAGCATGAGCACGATGAAAACGACGTCGGCGGCCACCTGCGCCGTCAGTTGCAGGTTGAAGCGCCTGCGCGCGCTGATCAGCACGAAGCACGCGACACCGAACAGGAGGTAACCGACATTGGCGACCACGAACAGCGTGAGGTCGCGCGAGCCGAACCAGAGGTTCGAGCCCCAGATCGCCACGCTCATCAGCAGCAATAGCGCAACGAGCAGCCGGTAGACGTTGAAATAGAACAGGGAGCGCCAGAACGGCTCGGACTGCCCGCCGACGGGCGCGGAGACCTCGGCCTCCCAGGATTCCGGCCGGCCGGCGCCGGACACGCTCATCAGGACTTCCGCCCCGCCTGGTGCGTCCGCTGATGCTCGGCGGTGCAGAAGAAATCGCCCTGGGTGGTGATGCTCTCGCTGCGCGGCAGGTGCACGCCACAGTGGGCGCACTGGACCATGTCTTCACCGCCGGCGGCCGGCGGCTTGGCCGCGCCGCGGTCGATGCGGCGGCGGTAGCTCCTGAGTATCCAGTAGACGGCGAGCAACCCGAGCGCCAGCAGGATGATCTTGGCCAATCACACCTCCCTTGCGGGCCGTGCCGGAAGAAAATGGTCGGGGTGAGAGGATTTGAACCTCCGACACCTGCGTCCCGAACGCAGTGCGCTACCAGGCTGCGCTACACCCCGAGTTGCAGAAACCTTGCAGAAACGACAAGGGCACGCTGACCCGTGCCCTGGTTCGTGCCCTCCGTCAGTAACTTCGAGTCACTGCGAAGTCCGCCAATTGTAGCAAATATTCGCGCTCCCTTGAATGCGGCAACCGGTCGAGCGCGGCACAGGCCGCCCGGGACTCCCGCCGCGCCTGCTCGAGGGCATAGTCGAGCGCCCCGGTGGAGCGGATCGCTTCGAGTACCGCGGCGAGGTCCCCGCGGCGGCCGGTGCGGATGGCGTCGCGCACGAGCTGCGCCTCATGCGCCGTGCCGTGCTTGATCGCGTAGATGAGGGGCAGCGTGGGCTTGCCCTCCGCGAGGTCGTCGCCCACGTTCTTGCCGATCGCCCCCTGCTCGCCGGAGTAGTCGAGCACGTCGTCGATCAGCTGGAATGCCGTGCCCAGCCGCATGCCGTACTCGGCGGCTCCTTCCTCCTGCTCGCCCGGCGCGCCGCCGAGGATCGCCCCCAGGCGCGTGGCCGCCTCGAACAGCTTGGCCGTCTTGCAGCGGATCACCTCGAGGTAGCCCTCCTCCTCGACGTCGGGATCGTGGCAGTTCATCAGCTGCATCACTTCGCCCTCGGCGATCACGTTGGTCGCGTCCGCCAGCACCTGCAACACGCGCAGGCTGTCGGTCTCGACCATCATCTGGAACGCGCGCGAATACACGAAATCGCCGACCAGCACGGCGGCAGAGTTGCCGAACAGCGCGTTGGCCGTGGCGCGGCCGCGGCGCAACTCGGACTCGTCCACCACGTCGTCGTGCAGCAACGTCGCGGTATGGATGAACTCGACCACCGCGGCCAGCTCGTGGCGGTGCGGTCCGCGGTAGCCGAAAGCGCCCGCCGAGAGCAGCAGCAGCATCGGGCGCAGGCGCTTGCCCCCTCCCCCGACGATGTACTCGGCCACCTGGCGGATCAGGAGCACGCCGGAATCGAGGCGGGCGCGGATGACCCCGTCCACGGCGCGCATGTCCGCCTCCATGAACCCGCGTATTGCCTCCAGCGCCACCCCGGAACCCCTCGAAAAGAGGGTCGATGATACCAGCAAAGCACCCCCTGCCCCTCTGGCCCTAACCCTTTGATGCCAAACCGGGTCCCCGGTTTCCGGCCAGCGATTTCCTTTGACTAAACAACGCGTCTTTTGTAGAATGCGCGGCTCTCCACAAGGCTCCACATTTAACAAGGCGGGCGGCGACATGTACGCAGTGGTCAAGACCGGCGGCAAGCAGTACCGGGTCAGTGCCGGCGAAAAACTGAAAATCGAGCAGATTCCGGCCGAGGTTGGCCAGGAAATCATGCTCGAGGAAGTCCTGCTGGTGGCGGACGGCGAAGCGCTCAAGATGGGCGCGCCCCTGGTCGCCGGCGCCAAGGTCAAGGCCAAGGTCCTGGCCCACGGCCGCGGCGACAAGGTGCACATCTACAAGATGCGGCGCCGCAAGCACTACCGCAAAAGCCAGGGACACCGCCAGAATTACACCGAGATCGAAATTCTCGGCATAGCGGCCTGACCCCTACCAGATCGAATAAAGGAACCAGCAATGGCACATAAAAAAGCAGGCGGCAGCTCGCGCAACGGGCGCGACTCCCAGTCCAAGCGTCTCGGCGTGAAGCGCTACGGCGGCGAGATGGTGAGCGCGGGGTCGATCATCGTGCGCCAGCGCGGCACCCAGGTGCATGCCGGCGCCAACGTCGGCATGGGCCGCGACCACACCCTGTTCGCGAAGGTGGACGGACGCGTGCTGTTCGCGCAAAAAGGGCCGGACAGCCACAAGCAGGTGAGCATCGTTCCCGCCTGAGACGGACCGGTGCCCGCCGCAAGCCCTGTCAGGTGACAGGGCTTTTTTGTTTCCACGCGGGCCAGCGCCAGCATGAAATTCATCGACGAAGCCGTCATCGAGGTGCACGCCGGCAAGGGCGGGGACGGCTGCGCCAGCTTCCGGCGCGAGAAGTTCGTGCCGCGCGGCGGACCGGACGGCGGCGACGGCGGCCGCGGCGGCTCGATCTGGGCGCGCGCCGACCGCAACCTGAACACGCTGATCGACTTCCGCTACACGCGCATCCACCGGGCGAAGGACGGCGACAAGGGCCACG
>CAZOQY010000148.1:0-7857 GCA_964581835.1 uncultured Streptomycetaceae bacterium
CTGGCACGCGAGGATTGATCGCGCGCGGCCCGGGATTTGCGATTGCGTCGCAATCGCAAATCCCTGATTCCTGGAACCGCCAACAAATATGGCCTGGATTGCCGTCATCTTCGACATCCCCGCGGCCGAGGTCGAGGCGGTCTCCGACGCCCTGATCGAAGCCGGCGCCCTGAGCGTGGACGTGACCGACGCGGATGCCGGCTCGCCCGCCGAGCGGCCGGTGTTCGACGAGCCCGGCATGGCGTGCGAGTCCGCCTGGCGGCAGGCGCGCGTCAACGCGCTCGCCCGCGAGGGCACGGACGCCGCGGCGCTGGTCGCCGGGGCCTGCGCGCAGGCGGGGATCCCGGTCCCGCCCCATCGCGTCGAGCCCGTCGCCGAGCAGGACTGGGTGCGCGCGAGCCGCGACCAGTTCACGCCGATCCGCATCTCGCCGCGGTTGTGGATCGTCCCGAGCTGGCACGAGCCGCCCGAGCCCGCCGCGATCAACCTCCTGCTAGACCCGGGGCTCGCGTTCGGCACCGGCAGCCATCCCACCACGCGGTTGTGCCTCGGCTGGCTCGAGCGCGAAATCCGCGGCGGGGAAGCGGTGCTCGATTACGGCTGCGGTTCCGGCGTGCTCGCCATCGCGGCGATGAAGCTCGGCGCGGCGCGCGCGGACGGCGTGGACATCGACGGACAGGCGCTGCTTGCGGCGCGCGCGAATGCCCTTCACAATCGGGTGCAGGTCTCTTTTCACGGCGCTGCCGACGCGGTGCGGCAGCCCGCGCAGATCGTGGTCGCCAACATCCTCGCCCATCCTCTCATCGTCCTCGCGCCGCTGCTCTCGCGGCTCACCGCCCGCCGCGGGCGGCTGGCGCTGGCCGGCCTGCTCGCGCAACAGGCCGACGAGGTGCGCGCCGCGTACGAATCCTGGTTCGATTTCGACGCGCCCGTCCACGACGAAGACTGGACGCTGCTGACCGGCACGAGGCGCGCCGCATGAGCCTGGTCACGAAATGCACCGGCTGCGGCACGACGTTCCGCGTCACCGAGCAGCAGTTGCAGGCCCACAACGGCAAGGTGCGCTGCGGCACCTGCATGGCGGTGTTCGACGGGCTGAAGGCGCTGGTCACGCTGCCCGGCCCCGCGCAGCAGGACGCATCGCCTGCGCCCGCTGCGGCGACCGGGCCGGCCGGGTTCGAGCTTGAACCGGTGGTGGCGGCCGTGCCGCAGCCCGAGGCGTTGGGGGCGGCCGAGCCCGCGCGCGAGGTGCACGACTACGGCCCGGCACCGCAACAACTCTCGCTCGACGAGCAGCTCTATCCCGAGGCGCCGCGCCGCGGCGCCCGGAGCTGGGCGGCCGGGGTGGTCCTGCTCGTGCTGGTGCTGGCCGGCCAGGCCGCCTATTTCTACAGGGGCGAGATCGCGGCGCAGTACCCGGCGCTGCGGCCGCACCTGGTCGAGCTGTGCGGCCCGCTGCGCTGCACCGTCGCGCCGCCGCAGGGTCCCAAGCAGATCGCGATCGAGGCGTCCGACCTGCAGGCGCTCGACACGTCGCGGCCGGGACTGATCCAGTTGACCGCCACGTTGCGCAACCACGCCGGCCGCGATCTCGGCTTCCCGGCGCTCGACCTCGTGCTCACCAACACCAAGGAACACACCCTGGCGCGCCGCATCTTCGCGCCCCGCGATTACCTCGACCGCGGCCGCGACCTCCTGGCGGGCCTGCCGGCGAACGCCGAGATCACCGTGCGGCTCGATCTCGACACCGGCGACCTCAACCCGGCGGGCTTCCGGCTCGATCTGCTGCCCGCCCCGCAACCCTGATCCCATGAATATCCCCGACAACCTGAAATACACAGACTCTCACCAATGGGTCCGGATGGAAGCCGATGGCACCGTGACGGTCGGCATCACCGATCACGCTCAGGAACAGCTGGGCGACGTCGTGTTCGTGCAGCATCCCGAGATCGGACGCAAGGTAGCGCAGGGCGAGACCTGCGCGGTGGTCGAATCGGTGAAGGCGGCCTCCGACATTCCCGCGCCGGTCGCGGGCGATATCGTCGCGGTCAACCCGGCGGTGGCCGATGCGCCCGAGCAGTTGAACCGGAAACCGTACGAGGCGTGGCTGTTCCGTATGAAGCCCGCCGATGCGGCGGCGATCGCGACGCTGCTCGACGCGGCGGCGTACTCAAAAGCAGTGACGAGTGACGGGTGACGAGTGACGGTGTTCGCGGATATTGCGCGAGCGCCGGTCGCGGGGCATACTGCGGCGCTCGATTCACCTACCCGAACGCACAGGAGAATTCGCATGGCCAATGTCACGCTGGGTGGCAACCCGATCACCGTCGAGGGCAGTTTCCCGAAGAAGGGCGACACCGCGCCCGATTTCATCCTCACCGCCAGGGACCTGAAGGACGTGGGCCTCAGGGATTTCGCGGGCAAGCGCAAAGTGCTGAACATCGTGCCGAGCCTCGATACGCCGGTGTGCGCCAAGTCCACCCGCGTGTTCAACGAGAGGGCGGGCGCGGCCCCGGACACGGTGGTGCTGGTGATCTCGGCCGACCTGCCGTTCGCGGCCGGGCGCTTCTGCACCGCGGAGGGCATCAACAACGTGGTCACCCTGTCCACGCTGCGCGGTGGCGACTTCAAGAAGCAGTACGGCGTGGACATCGCGAGCGGGCCGCTGAAGGGCGTGACGGCGCGCGCGGTGATCGTGCTCGACGCGGCCAACAAGGTGCTGCACTCGGAACTCGTGCCCGAGATCAAGCAGGAGCCGGACTACGACGCGGCCCTTGCTGCCCTTAAATAATCGATTGACCGCCAAGACCGCCAAGAAGGCGCGATGACTCACGAATCACGAATCACGAATCACGATTCACGGGTCGAAGAGAGTCCGCACAAGGGCAAGACCGGCCTGCGGCGGGTCTGGAACGCGTTCAACTATTCGCTCGCCGGCCTCGCGGCCGCTTTTCGCCACGAGGACGCTTTCCGCCAGGAGGTGTTCCTCGCCGCGATCCTGATCCCCACCGCGTTCTTCACCCCGGCGGGCGGCACCGGAAAAGCGCTGATGATCGGCGCCGTGCTGCTGGTGCTGATCGTGGAACTGCTCAACTCGGCGGTCGAGGCCGCGGTCGACCGCATTTCGCTCGAAAACCACCTGCTCGCCAAGCGCGCCAAGGACATCGGCAGCGCGGCGGTGTTCATCTCCCTCGTCAACGTGCCGGTCGTCTGGCTGCTGGTGCTGTTCGGCTGACTTCGTCAGCCGATGTCACGGGTCACGGGTCGCGAGTCAGCGCTTGAGGCTGTCGCGGATTTCGCGCAGCAGCACGACTTCCTCCGGCGCCGCCGCGGGCGGTTTCGCCTCCTCCTGCTTTTTCAGCCGGTTGATCGAGCGGATCAGCATGAAGACCGCGAAAGCGACGATCACGAACGAGATCAGGGTGTTGACGAACACGCCGTAGTTGAAGGTGACTGCCCCCGCCTTCTGCGCCGCGTCCACGCTGAGATAGGGGCCGGTCTGCGCGCCTTCCCTTAAGACCACGAACAGGTTGGCGAAGTCCACCTTGCCGAGCAGCAGCCCGATCGGCGGCATGATCAGGTCTTTCACCAGCGAGTCCACGATCTTGCCAAACGCGGCGCCGATGATGATGCCGACCGCCATGTCCACCACGTTGCCGCGAACCGCGAATTCCTTGAACTCCTTCAGCATGTCCATGCTCCTTGTGTGAGATGCAGGCGGGGATTGTACCTGCTTTGCATTATTGCAATCGCGTGACGAATGGGTTGCCGCGCGATGACGTTTCCTGACGCGGCACGCGAGCCGTCACCGAAAAATCATTAAATCTTCACGGGATTTTCTTGCGGCCGGGCGATGCTGCGCACCATGGACAGCGCGCAAATCCTGCTGCAACAGTTGCCCACAGCCACGCGCAGCCTGCGCGTCGCGATCGTGACCGAGACCTATCCGCCCGAAGTGAACGGGGTGGCGATGACCATCGGGCGCATGGTGGCGGGCCTGCAAATCCGCAGCCACCAGGTGCAGCTGGTGCGGCCGCGCCAGAGCCGCGAGGACAGCCCGGCGAGCCTGCCGGGGCTGGAAGAAGTCCTCAAACCCGGCATGGCGATCCCGCGCTACGACATGCTCAAGCTGGGATTGCCGGCGAAGCAGGCGTTGACGCGCCTGTGGTCGGTGCGGCGCCCCGACATCGTGCACATCGTGACCGAGGGGCCGCTCGGCTGGTCGGCGCTCGCCGCCGCACTGAAGCTCAAGATCCCGGTTTCCAGCGATTTCCACACCAACTTCCACAGCTACAGCAAGCATTACGGCATCGGCTGGCTGAAGCGGCCGATCGCGGCGTACCTGCGCAAGTTCCACAACCGGACGTTGTGCACCATGGTGCCGACCGAGAGCATGCGCGGCGAACTCGAAGAGCTCGGCATGAAGAACCTGCGCGTGGTGTCGCGCGGCGTGGACACCGCGCTGTTCGCCCCGAAGCACCGCAGCGCGCAGTTGCGGGGAAGCTGGGGCGCGGGCAGCCACGACCCGGTGGCGCTCTACGTCGGGCGCCTCGCGCCGGAGAAGAACCTGCCGCTGGTGCTCTCGGCGTTCGACGCCATGCGCCAGGCCAATCCGCGGCTGAAGCTGGTGCTGGTGGGCGACGGGCCGGAACGCCCGGCCTTGCAGGCGCGCTACCCGAATCACGTCTTCGCCGGCATGCGCATCGGCCGCGACCTCGCGGCGCATTTCGCCTCCGGCGACATTTTTCTCTTTCCGAGCACGACCGAGACCTACGGCAACGTGACCATGGAGGCGATGGCAAGCGGCCTCGCGGTCGTTGCCTATGACTACGCCGCTGCGGCCGAGCACGTGCGTCACGGCACGAGCGGACTGCTGGCCAGATTCGACGACGCCGCGGAATTCACCCGGCTGGCCGTGGGGCTTGCCAACGACCGCGAGCGGGTGATGCGCCTGGGCGCTCATGCGCGCGCCGTGACCGAAAAACTCGACTGGTCCTGGATCGTCGGTGAATTCGAGCGCGCGCTGCTCGAGCTCTCCGCCAGCGGATACCCGCATGAACCTGCCGGCTTACCCGCTTGAGCGCATCGCCCGCTGGGACGGGGCGCTTGCGTTAAAACTCAACCGCGCCAGCCGCAGCCGCTGGGTGCGCACGCCGTTCCGCGCAGTGAGCCGCCTGGGCGACGGGGTGGGCTGGTACGCGCTGATGCTGGCGCTGCTCGCGCACTTCGGCGCGGACGCCGCGCCGGCGGTGCTGCACATGATCGTCGCAGGGCTCACCTGCACCGCGCTCTACAAGTGGCTGAAGGGCAGGACCCTGCGGCCGCGGCCGTACGAAGCGCATCCCGACATCCAGTTGTTCGCCGCGCCGCTCGATCACTACAGCTTCCCCTCCGGGCACACGCTGCACGCTGTCGCCTTCACGCTGGTCGCGGTGGCCTATTACCCCTGGCTCGCCTGGATCGCGGTGCCGTTCACGCTACTGGTCGCCGCTTCGCGCGTGATGCTGGGCCTGCATTACCCGAGCGACGTGGTGGCGGGCGCGCTGATCGGCGCCACGGTCGCCGGCGCCTCGTTCCTGCTCTAGCAGGCTGTTTTCAACAACCTGCTAGAAGAAATCCTGCGGCAGCGGCCGCGCGAACACGCGGGCGGGCGGCGTCCGCCCGCGCGCCAGGTGCGCGCTCTCCACCTCCGCGTGCCATACCGGCGCGTCGCCTTCGATCAACCGGTTGATCTGCCCGAGCCGCGCGGCGGTCTGACCGACGTACCAGTCGAGGCGGCGGCCGAGCCGCATGTCCGCGGCGCGCGCGCCGGCGCGCAGGACCTGCGGCAGGCGCGAGGCGCGCAGCAGTGCTTCGCCGTGCTTGAGGCAGCCGAGCGCCCGTTGCGCCCCGGCGCGGCTGCAGCCGAGGTGCTCCGCCGCGTAGTCGGCGAGGCGCGCCTGGTGGCGCCGCATCAGGTCGGCGGGACGGGCGAGCAGGTGCGGCATGATGTGCGCGTCCATCACCCACTCCGATGCGGCGTGCGTGACGATCGGGCGGTCGAGCCAGAGCTGCTCGTGCGCCGGGACGAAGTGGTTGTGCGCGACGATGTCGGCCAGCAGGTGGCTCGCATAGCCCAGCGCCAGCGCCCGCGCTTCGTCGTCGGCAGCGGCGGCCAGCAGCCGCCGCGCCACCGACCACTGGTGCGTGGCGTTCAGCGCCGGGGCGCCCAGGTGACGGCCGAACAACGCCACGTCGGGCAGGCAGGCGCCCGCGAGCATCAGCTCGGGCAGGCGGGCGACGGCGCGGCGGAAAGCGGGATCGGCGAGCGGGATCGCCCAGATCAGCAACTGGGAAAAATAAACGTGGGTGCAGAGTCCCCAGGCGAAGGCGTCTTCGCTGAACAGCGCCAGCGGCGCGAACCAGGCAAGTCGGGCGGCGAGATTGGCCACGCGCGCGAGTGTGACGGGCGGGTACGAAAGGGCGGTGACGGCGGCATGAATGATTTGCGACAGGGCGGGCGGTTGCGATCGGTTCCTCAAGTGGAGTCGCGGACGGATATAATTCCGTAACATTTTCACCGGCCCGACTTCCCCCATGCGAACGCTGATCTGCGGCTCGATCGCCTACGACACCATCATGGTGTTCCGCGACCGTTTCAAGAACCACATCCTGCCCGACCAGCTGCACATACTGAACGTCGCGTTCCTCGTGCCCGACCTGCGGCGCGAGTTCGGCGGCTGCGCCGGCAACATCGCCTACAACCTCGCGCTGCTGGGCGGCGAGCCGCAGATCATGGCCACCGTCGGCGACGATTATCTGCCGTACGACGAGCGCCTGAAGAAGCTGAAGCTGTCGCAGCAGCACGTGCGCCGCATACCCGGCACCTTCACCGCGCAGGCCTTCATCACCACCGACCTCGACGACAACCAGATCACGGCCTTCCACCCGGGCGCGATGAACCATTCGCACGAAAACCACGTGCCGGCGGCGGGCGGCATCAGGCTCGGCATCATCGCCCCCGACGGACGCGACGGCATGCTGCAGCACGCGCGCGAATTCCACGCCGCCGGCGTGCCGTTCATCTTCGATCCCGGCCAGGGGCTGCCGATGTTCGGCGGCGAGGAATTGAACGGCTTCGTGGACCTGGCGAGCTACGTCACGGTCAACGACTACGAAGGACAGATGTTGCAGGAACGCACCGGGAAAAAGCTCGAGGACCTGGCGAGGAGCGTGAAGGCGCTGGTGGTGACCCTGGGGGCGAAAGGCTCGATCGTGATGACGGGCGGCCGCGTGATCGAGATTCCCGCCGTGAAGCCCGCGCAGATCCTCGACCCGACCGGCTGCGGCGATGCTTACCGCGCCGGGTTGTTGTACGGCCTCGCCGCCGGGCTCGACTGGGAGGTGACCGGGCGGCTCGCCTCGCTGCTGGGCTCGATCAAGATCGCGAGCCGCGGCGGCCAGAACCACGGCTTCACGCGCGAAGAGATCGCGGACCGCTACCGGGAGGCGTTCGGCGGCCGTCCCTGGTAAGAAGCGTGATTCGTGAATCGTGAGTCGTGATTCGACCGAACTGCCGCGAAGCGGGCCTGTCGTGACCCATTCACGAATCACGAATCACGATTCACGCCTTTGGTCCGGGGAAGCGATACGGTTCGCGGTATCGCTGCCCGTCGCCATAATCCTGCTCGTCGGCTGCGCTGGCGTGCCGTGGGACGACGACGGGCCCGACCGCCGCGCGCAGCCGCAGCCCGTGAAGCAGGAGTACGCGGGCGTGGTGGAGGGCGTGCGCGACGTCGAGGTAGACGGCGCCCGCACCGGCGTCGGCTCGATGACCGGTGCGGTGATCGGCGGGTCGGCCGGCTCCAGCGTCGGCCG
>CAZOQY010000149.1:0-7794 GCA_964581835.1 uncultured Streptomycetaceae bacterium
GGGCATGCCGCCGGGTGCTACCGATTTGTCACCGAGAGTCCCGAAGGGGTCAGGTCTTGCATTAGCGTACGTCAATGCAAGACCTGACCCCGAAATGAGAAATGAGCTTTGCGCGACTCCTTCGCGACCTTCAGGTTTCGCCGTTGCCCCTATTATTGTTGTTTCCTTCGCGGTAAAGCTTTGGCTTTTCCTCCGCGGGTTAGCGTCCTTCGCGGTCCGTATTGCTCCCTTCGCGTCCTTGGCGACCCGTCGGAATCAACTCACATCACCATCCCGCCGTTGACGTGCACCGTCTGCCCGGTGATGTAGTCTGCCCCGGGGCCGCAGAGGAAGCGGACGACCGAGGAAATCTCTTCCGGCTTGCCGTAGCGGCCGAGCGGAATCAGGCCGGTCGCCTGCGGGCGCGCGGCGCGGTCGGCGGGGCGGGTGGTCTCGATGTGCCCCGGTGAAACGCAGTTCACTCTTATATTGTGTTCCGCCAGCGCCTTCGCCAGCGCGCGCGTCATGCCGGCGAGGCCGCTCTTCGCGGCGGAGCTGTTGACCTTGCCGACCGAGCCGTAGAGCGCGCTGTCGCCCGCGAGCGTGACGATGCTGCCGCTGCCGGAGGCGATCAGCGCGGGCAGGGCGGCCTTGACGCAGTGGAACGAGCCGTCGAGCGAGGTGTCGAGGATGCGGCGCCACTCGGCGAAGTCCATGTCGGCGAAGGCCGTCTCCTTGCGCACCGAGGCGTTCAGCACGAGGATGTCGAGCCGGCCGAAATCCCGCGCCACGCCTTCGCACATCGCTTTCACCGCGGCGGCATCGGTGAGGTCGGCGAGGTAGACCTGCGCTTTCCCGCCCGCATCCCGTATTTCCTTCGCAACGCTCTCCGCCGCCTCGCGCGACGCACGCGTATTCACCGCCACCGCCGCGCCGCCCGCCGCGAGGTCCAGCGCGATCGAGCGGCCGATGTTTTTTCCGGCGCCGGTCACTAGCGCCACTTTCCCAACAAGTTCTCGCATGCAATCCTCGAACTTTCGAACTGCGTCTCAGATAGAGCGTCTCAGGTACTACGTCTCAGGTGAGGCGTCTCAGATACAGCGTCTCAGGTGAAGCGTCTCAGATAGTGCGTCTCAGGTGAGGCGCTTTTGAAAGACGTTTTTGACCCGCCCTATCTGCAACGCTCTATCTGAGACGTCTTACCTGCGACGTCTCATCTGCGACGCCTTATCTGCAACGCTTTTCTAATCAAGGGCTACTCGCCCTTGATTCCCGCGGCCCTGATCACCTTGGTCCACTTGATCGTCTCGCTCGCCAGGAACTTGGCGAATTCCTCGGGCGTGTTGCCGACGGCTTCCGCGCCGGAGGTGGTCAGGATTTCCTTCACTTTCGGCGAGCCGAGGCTATCCGCCAGCGTGGCGTGGATGCGCTGGATGACTTCGCGCGGCACCGCGCGCGGCGCGAGCAGCGCGTTCCAGCCGGAGGCGTCGTAGCCGGGGACGCCGGCCTCGGCGATGGTCGGCAGGTCGGGGAACAGCGTCGAGCGCGTGGGGGCGGTGGAGGCGAGAGCGCGCATGCGGCCCGACTTGATCGGCGAGACCACGGCCGCGATCGGCGCGAAGGTCATCTGCGAGTGGCCGCCGATCACGTCGGTGACGGCGGGGGCGGCGCCCTTGTAGGGGATGTGGTTGATGTCGGTCTTCGACATCATGGTGAACAGCACCAGCGCGAGATGGTTGGAGCTGCCGACGCCGGCCGAGGCCGAAGTCAGCTCGCCCGGCTTGGCTTTGGCGAGGGCGAGCAGCTCTTTCACCGATTTCGCGGGCAGCGACGGGTGCACGACGAGGATATTGGTCATGCGCACCACCAGGCTGATGGGCGCGAGGTCGCGTTGCACGTCGAACGGCAGCTTCGAATAAACCGCCGCGCTGGTGGAGATCGCGGTGGTGCCCATCAGTATGGTGTAGCCGTCGGGGGCGGCGCGCACCACGGCTTCCACGCCGATGTTGCCGCTCGCGCCGGGCCGGTTCGAGACGATCACCGGCTGTTTCCACGCGTCGCTCATCTGCTGCGCGACTGCCCGCGCCACCAGGTCCACCGATCCCCCGGGGGGAAAGGGCGCGACCATCGTCACGGTCTTCTCGGGAAAGGTCTGGGCCGACGCCGTGCCGCATAGCAGCAATGCGCAGGCGGCCAATACAGTCCGCATCATGATTTCATCCTCCTCCGGAGGATTATAGGCACAAGTTTCAAGGTGCAAGGTTCAAGGTTCAAGGCGCAAGATTCAGGAAAGAGCGCTCCGCGCTCTTGCTTGCATCTTGTATCTTGTAACTTGAAACCGGGTGACAAGGTATGATTGCGCGACACAACGAGGAGGAGTCCCCCATGAAGCTCATGCAATTCCTGGTTACCGCACTGCTGGCCGGCGCCGCCGCGATGGCGGGCGCGCAAGGCTGGTCGCCGCAGAAGAACGTCGAGATCGTGGTGCCGAACCCACCGGGCGGCAGCAACGACAAGACCGCCCGCACCGTCGAGCGCATCTGGACGGCGAACAAGCTCATCCCGTCCACGCTCGCCATCGTCAACCGGCCGGGCGGCGGCGGCAGCATCGCCTACACCTACGTTTCGCAGAAAACCGGCGACCCGCACTACCTGGTCGTGGCCGGCCCGGCGCTGCTGACCAACAACATCACCGGGGCGAGCAAGCTGCGCCATACCGATCTCACGCCGGTCGCCTCGCTGTTCGACGACTACACGGCGTACGTGGTCAACGTCGACTCGCCGATCAAGACCGGCAAGGACCTGGTCGAGCGCCTGAAGAAGGACCCCCAGTCGGTGACCATCGCCTTCTCGCCGCTGCTCGGCAGCCACAACCACATCGCCGCCGGCCTGCTGATGAAGGCGATCGGCGGCAACGCGCGCGACCTGAAGGTGGTGGCGTACAAGGGCTCGGCCGACGCGATCCCCAACCTGATGGGCGGGCACGTGGATCTGATCACCACCGCCGCCGGCAACGTGGCGGGGCACGTGGCGAACGGCAAGCTGCGCGTCGTCGCCATGTCCTCGGCGAAGCGGCTGCCGGGCGCGATGTCGGCGGTGCCCACCTGGAAGGAGCAGGGCGTCGATTTCACCTTCGGCGCCTGGCGTGGCATCTTCGCGCCCACGGGACTCACGCCGCAGCAGGTCGCGTACTGGGAAGGCGCGCTGAAGAAGGCGACGGAGGTGCCGGAGTGGAAGGACGACCTGCAGAAGAACTTCTGGGGCGACTCCTTCATCGGCAGCGAGGCGTTCCGCAAGGAACTCGACCGCGACTACAAGGAGATGCGGGGCGTGCTCCAGGATCTGGGGCTGGCCAAGTGACTGGATAAAGCGTGACGCGGCAAGGCGTGACACGGTGAAGCGTGACGCGATGATTCGTGATTTACGTTTCCCGCTTCACGGTTCAGTGCAGCAGCCGGACGATTTTCCCGACGTCGTCGGCTTTCTCGAGATCGCGGATGGTTTCGAACGCTTCGGCGGCTGAGCGGTCCGTCACGCGGTCCGACTGGCGCGCGCAGTCGAGGAATTTTCCGCGCAGGTCGTCCCAGGACAGCTCGCGCTTCGGGTGTCCCGGCGGGTGATCGACGCGCGTCTTCGCGCTGCGCCCGTCCTTGAGAACCACTTCCACCTCGACAAAGCCGCGGCTGCCCGAGCTGCGCTTGTCGAAATCCGGATCGTCGCCGCGGCACGAAGGGTGTTCGGTCGCGTCGATGCGCTCGTAGAGCGACTCGATTTTCCTGCGGCGCACGGCCTCGTCGGTGAAGGAAGCGATCGTGTAGCCGCCATCGAGCACGCCCGCCGCGAGGCAGTATTGCAGGCTGAATTTTCCTTCCAGTCCCGTCACCGGGCGCGGATAGGTGAGGACCAGCATGCCGCCCGGCGGCATCCGGCAGGTCACTTTCTCCACCGAGGCGGCATCGAAACCCAGTTGTGCGCGCAGCACGAGCAGCCCGTCCATGCCGCGGTGGCAGGCGTAGCAGCAGGCGAATTGCTTCAGCGCGAGCCCGGGATCGGCGACGACGAACGGCCGGCCCAGGCCGGCCACGGTTGCGCCGGCGTCCGATTCTTCCGTTCCGTACGCCGCGAAAAAGCCCGACTTCGCCTCGAATATGTCGTCGGCGGCTTCGAATCCGGACGCGGCGAGGCGCACGGCGGTCAACGCGTTGCGCGCGGCGAGGCCGGTGTGCAGGGGCTTCGTCATCGTGCCGATGTTGCGGCGCAGGCCGCTCGCCGTGGAGGCGGCGATGCCGAACGCCCGCCGGGTCGTCGCGACATCGAGATTGCGCAGCTTCGCCAGCGCGGCGACGGCCGAGAACAGGGCGAGCGTGCCGGTGGCGTGGAAGCCGCGGCGGTAGTGGCCCTGCGTGATGCCGAGGCCGATCTTGCCGCCGACTTCGATGCCGAGCGTGTAGGCTTCGATCAGCGCCCGGCCGCCGACGTGCCGGCCGCCGACGTGCCGGCCGTCGAGGTCGGCGATGGCGGCGGCGAGGATCACCGCGCTGGGATGCGCCGGCATCATCGACAGCACGTCGTCGAAATCGAGCGCGTGGCCGAAGGTGCCGTTCACCAGCGCGGCGGTCTCGGGCGAGGCGGTGACGCCGGTGCCGAGAATGGGACTTGCGCCGGACTCGCCGCCGGCGCGGACGTAATGCAGCAGCGGCTCCGTCACCTCCGAGCCCGCGCCCGCGAGGATCACGGCAAAGGTGTCGGCGATCGCCTTCTTCGCCAGTTCCTGCGCGCGCGGCGGGAAATCCTTCGCCGACGTGCCGTGGATGAAGTCCGCTATCGCTGCCGTCGCGCCCGTCGTCCTCATAGCCGCGTGCCGCCCGGCAGCGGACGGAAGCGCACCGGCATGATGCCGTCCATGGTCACGCCGCCGTCGGCGCCCTTGCGCATCAGTATCAGGACCTGCATGTCGCCGTCGGGGCCGACCGGTGCGATGAGCCGCCCGCCCGGCTTCAATTGCTCGACCAGCGCGGTCGTCACGTCCGGTATCGCCATGCGCACGAGGATGGCGTCGTACGGGCCGTCCGGGCGCCAGCCGAAATAGCCGTCGGCGACGTTGACGCTGGCGCCGCCGTAGCCCAGGCGCTTGAGCGTCTGCCGCGCGGCCGCGGCGACCTTCGGGTCGAACTCGACGCTGACCACCTGGTCGGTCAGTTCCGCGAGGATCGCGGTCTGGTATCCGCCGCCGACGCCGACCTCGAGCACTTTCTGGCCGCGCCGGATTTCCAGGAGGTCGGTCATTACCGCGACCAGCGAGGGCTGCGAGATCGTCGAATCGGGGCCGGGACCGACAGTCAGCGGCCGGTCGAGGTAGGCGTAGGGATGCAGTTCCGGCGGCGCGAACTCGTGGCGCGGCACCTTGCCCATCGCTTCGATCACGGCTTTGCCGATCGGCTTGCCGCCGGCCTGCCTGCGCGTCTCGTTCACGCCCTGCTCGATCGCCTCGGCGAGAACGCGCCGCTGCTCCGCGTATTCCGCGGCATCCTGCGCCGCGGCGCAGGATGCTACGAGCGCGAGAACAGCGGAGAAGTAACGAAGCCCAGAGTGCATTGGGGCAAGGCTGCCGGGGAGAATGGAAGCTGCGTCTCTAGACGGGATACTGGCGGCTGTTCGCGCCGGACTGCGTCACGCTGCATCGTGTCACGAACCACCGCGTCACGCTTCATCGCGTCATGCCCTATCCCAATTTCCACGACGCGAAGCCGCAGCCGACGTACACGCTGGACATCGGGTCGTAATGGATCAGATCGAAGCCGCGCCCGCCGGCGGCGCCGTGGGCGGCGACCCAGTTGCGCACTTCGGAGGCGCCGTTGCCGGCGCCGGGCTGGCGCTCGGCGAGGAAATCGCACAGCGTTGCCGCGTCGCCGCGCTCGAAGTGGCGGATGCAGTCGCGGTCGAAGGCCTCGTCGATGCGGCCCATGTCGGCTTCTCCGATCGAGTGGCTCAGGCCCCCGGTTCCGAGCACGCCCACGCGCAGGTTGCCGGGGAAGCTCTTCACCGCTTCCGCGAGCATCGTCCCCCAGGCGTAGCAGCGCCTGAACGAGGGGAAGGGCGGCTCGATGTCGTTGAAGATCACGGGAACGATGGCGGGCAAGGGCTCGACCTTCGCTTTCCACAGCGGAATGCAGAAGCCGTGGTCGAGCGCGAGCTGGTAGGAGACGGACGGTTCGAAGTCGCGCGCGAGCGCCGTGCGCACGACGTGCTCGGCGAGCGCCGGGTGGCCCGCCAGCTTGCGATGCGGGAAAGCCTTGAACCACGGTTCGGGCGGGCCGTCGTGGCTCTCGCCCACGCCGACGCAGATCGAGGGCAGGTTATCCAGGAAGAAATTCACCCAGTGATCGGGCGAGATGACGATCAGCGCGTCGAGCCGTGCCGCGGTGATGCGCCGGCCCAGTTCCTGGAACCCGGTGTCGAGGCTTTGCCTCTCGGCGGGCGCGAGCTTGTCCCAGCTGCGTACGATCATCGGCCCGTGGCTGGAAGCGAAGATGCCGGCGAGTTCAGCCATGGGTGGTACCTTTTTGAGAGGTGGCGCGGATGCGGCGCAGGTAGTCGTCCTCCGGCATGCCGGCCATGAGGAAGTAGAAACGCAGCAGGTAGGGATTCGTCAGCTTCGACAGCGCCGCGACGTCGTCGCTCATGATCGCGGCGCGCACCTCGGGTTTCAGCGGATAGCGCGCCAGCACTGCGTCGCGGTTCGCGCGGTACTCGTCCGCGAGGGCAGGGGTCTGCAGGTCGAAGCAAAGTTTGGACAGCCAGTAGTCGCGCATTTCAAGGGCCGTTATGGGTGATGAGTGATGGGTAATGCGTAACGGCAAGTATAGCGGGCTCCGAGGGCTGTTCGCCCATTACCCATTACCTACCCGCCTTGTTCCATGCCGCCTTCACCTTCTCGTGCAGCGTCATCGGATCGAACGGCTTGGTCAGCACCTCGATCGCGCCGAGCTCGCGCAGCCGCGCGATGTCGGCGGGTACTGCCCGCGCCGTCAGGAAGATCACGGGCAGGGCGGCGGTGTCGGGCCGCCCGCGGAGCTGGCTCAGCACGGCTGGCCCGTCCATGCCCGGCATCATCACGTCGAGCATGACCAGCTGCGGCGCGAATTCCGTCACCGCGACGAGCCCCTCGGCGCCGGACGCGCAGGCGCGCACCTTGAAACCGCCGATCTTCTCCAGCGCCACTCTCAATATGGTACGGATGTCATCGTCGTCCTCGACCAGCAGGATTTTCTGCAGCGGAGCGGTCACGGGCGAGCCTGCCGTCACGGGGCGGTCTGCTTCAGCGCATCGAGCAGGCGCCGGAACTCGGCCTGCTCGGCGGGGCCGGGCACCGCGCCGCGATTGCAGTACGGCTCGAGCCACGATTCAGCCGCCGCCGCCGCTTCGCCGACGCCGGCCACGCCGAAAGTCCGCGCCGATCCGGCCAGCGAGTGCAGCCCGCGCCTCAGGTCCGCGAGCCGACCGGGTTGCATCGCGCCGCTCGCCAGGCCGCGCCACAGGCCGTCGAGCTCGGCGAGCTTGTCCGGCAGTCCGGCCCGGTATTCCGCGCGGAGCGCCTCGATCTGCTTGCTGAATTCTTCCGCGCTCATGACCGGGGAACCGTCCTCACGGCCGACATAGTAACCTCGTTTCGGAAAAATTCGCTAGACTAGGCCGAAGCAACCCGCGCGCGTTGCGGAAAACCATGAACTCTCCCGGAATCGAAATCGACAAGCACAGCCCGCTGACCTACAACGCGGTCGCGGTCGGGCTGACGCTGGTGCTCGGCCTGTGGGG
>CAZOQY010000150.1:0-3759 GCA_964581835.1 uncultured Streptomycetaceae bacterium
CGCGTTCTTCGAATCACGACTCACGATTCACGAATCACGCTTTTTGCATTGCAAGGAAACCGCGCTCGAGGTCGGCGATGAGATCGTCGGGGTCCTCGAGGCCGATATGGAGCCGGATGGTCGGGCCGCCCGGATCCCATTTCGTGACGGTGCGGTAGCGCTCGATGCGCGCGACGATGGCGAGGCTCTCGAACCCGCCCCAGCTCGAGCCGATGCCGAACAGCTGCAGCGCGTTCACGAAAGCCGCGACCTGCCTGTCCGTGGCGGGCTGCATCACGAACGAGAACAACGACGCCGCCCCGGTGAAATCGCGTTTCCAGATGGCATGCCCGGGGTCGCCCTCCAGCGCCGGGTAGATGACGCGTTTCACCTGCGGGCGCGACTGCAGCCAGCGCGCGACCTTGATCGCGTTCTCCATCTGCTGCTTCATGCGCACGCCGATGGTGCGGAAGCCGCGCAGCGCCAGGTAGCAGTCGTCGGGACTCACGCCGTAGCCGTACTCGGCAACGGTCTTGCGCACGGGCAGCCAGTAGCGTTCGTTGGTGACGATGATGCCCATCACCACGTCGGAATGCCCGGTGATGTACTTCGTCGCGGCGTGGATCGAGATATCCACCCCTTTTTCGAACGAACGGAAGAAATAGGGCGTTCCCCATGTGGTGTCGGCCAGCACCGGAATGTTGCGCTTGCGCGCGACCGCCGCGATGGCGGGGATGTCCTGCATTTCGAAGGACAGCGAGCCCGGCGCCTCGCACAAGACGGCCGCGGTGTTGCGCTTCATCAGTTTCTCGATCCCCGCACCGATCAGCGGATCGTAGTACTCGGTTTCGACGCCGAATGCCTTCAGGTGTCTGTCGCAGAAGTTGCGCGTCGGCAGGTAGACCGGGTCGGGCACCAGCAGGTGGTCGCCCGATTTCACGCAGGCGCACAGTGCGGCCGCGATCGCGGCGAGGCCCGAGGGCAGCGCGACCGCGGCATGGCCGCCTTCCATTTTCGCCACGGCCTCCTCGAGGGCGAAGGTGGTCGGGGTGCCGAGCTGCCCGTAGCGCACCTTCTTGTAATCGTCCCCGCCGCGGGCCTCGTACGACTCCAGGTCGGGAAACAGCACCGTGGAGGTGCGGAAAACGGGCGTGTTGACCATGCCCTGGTGGGCGCCGGGGTCGCGCCCGGTGCGGGTGAGAAGGGTGTCTTTTTTCATCGGATTAGGAATTTGCCGGGCTTCGACCCGGCAAATTCCTTATATAAGAGAAAATGATATGAATGTCGTCATCGGTTGGTGGGGGCACGGTTTCCGCCCGCCCCTATTGTCGAGTCAAGGCGCCCGGTCGGTCCAGCCCTGTTGCCGTCGGTGGGGTACCCATTAGGAATTCGGCGGGGTTTGTCCCGCCGAATTCCTCAGTATATGGACTTGCGGATTGCTGGCGCGCGCCGTATGCCGGATAATCGGCGCTCCCGGCCCCGCGCGCAAGACGCGGGGCTTTCAATTCTGACAAGCGGACTTTCCCGGAAGGCAGTCATGAGCGACGCGCACGCACACCATTTCAGCGGCAGGGTCGAGGACGCGAGGCTGGTCACCGGCGCCGGCAAGTACGCCGCCGACTGGAACCTGCCCGGGAGCCTCCACGCCGCGTTCGTGCGCTCGGACCGCGCGCACGCAGAGATCGTTTCGGTCAACACCGCGAAAGCCGCGGCGCACCCGGGCGTGAAGCGCGTCTACACCGGCGCCGACGCGGTCGCCGCCGGCTACACCCAGTATTTCGTGATCGTGAATTTCCCCGGGCGCGGCGGCAATCACATCATCAAGCCGCCCCGGCCGGTGCTGGCGGCGCGCAAGGTGCGCCACGTCGGCGACGCGCTGGCGATGGTGGTGGCGGAGTCGGCGCAGGCGGCGCAGGACGCGGCCGAGCTGGTGGAGGTCGAGTACCGCGACCTGCCGCACGTGGTCTCGGCCGAGGAGGCGCTCGCGCCCGGCGCGCCGCAGCTGCACGAGGAAGCGCCCGGCAACCTGTCCTTCGACTACGAGGCCGGCAGCGAGGAGGCCGTGAACGCGGCGTTCGCCCAGGCCGCGCACGTGACGAAGCTGAAACTCGAGGTGACGCGGGTCGCGCCGAACCCGATGGAGTTGCGCGGCTGCACCGTGCGCTACGACGCGAAGGAAGACCTCTATCACGTGCACGTCTGCATCCAGGGCATCAACATGATGCGCAAGCAGCTGGCCGCCATCACCGGCCTGGCGGAAGACAGGTTCGTCGTGCACGCGCAGGACATCGGCGGCAGCTTCGGCCAGAGAAGCGCCGCCTACCCCGAGTACTGCATGCAGGTGCTGGCGTCGAAAGACCTCGGCCGGCCGGTGCGCTGGATTTCCTCGCGCTCGGAAGGCTTCATGAGCGACACCCACGGCCGCGGCAACACCGTGACCGGCGAGCTCGCGCTCGACCGCGACGGGAAATTCCTCGGCCTGCGCCTCGACTGGATCGCCGACATGGGCGGCTACCTCTCGGCGACCGGCTGCGCGAGCCACACGCGCAACCCGTCCACCTGCATGACCGGCGTCTACCGCATCCCGGCGCTCTACGGCCGCTTCCGGCTCGCCTTCACCAACACTGTTCCGGTCGCCGCCTACCGCGGCGCCGGCCGCCCCGACATGGCGTACGTGATGGAGCGCCTGGTGAACCAGGCCGCGGCCGAGCTGAAGATCGACCCGGCGGAACTGCGCCGGCGCAACTTCATTCCAAAAGACGCGTTTCCCTACAAGACGCCCACCGGCTCGACCTACGAGGCGACCGACCTTCACAACGTGCTGGAACGGGCGGTGAAGTTCGCGGACTGGAAAGGTTTTGCCGCGCGCCGGAAGAAATCCGCGAAGGCCGGCAAGCTGCGCGGCCTCGGCATCGCGACCGTGATCGAGAACACCGGCGCGGGCCTCTATCCCAAGGACCAGGTCGAGATCGTGGCCACTTCGTCCGGCGCGATCGACGTGTTCACGGTGTCGCAGTCGCAGGGGCAGGGCCACGAGACGGCGTTCGGCGAGATCGTCGCCCACGAGCTCGGTATCGGCACGGAGCACGTGCGCATCCGGCAGGGCGTGAAGCCGCTGATCGGCAACCATACGGGCGGCTCGCGCTCCACCGTCGGCGCCGGCAGCGCGTGCAAGCTCGCCGCGCTGAAGCTGATCGAGCACGGCAAGTCGCTTGCCGCCGAGCAGCTCGAGGCGGAGCCCTCGCAGATGGATTACGCGAAGGGCGTGTTCACGGTGCGTGGCACGAAGAAGAAGATCGGCCTGATCCAGCTCGCGAAGAAAAAATCGTTCACGGTGATGGGCGAGGGCACCTTCCTCTCCACTTTCCCCAACGGCTGCCACATCACAGAAGTGGAGATCGACCCCGACACCGGCGTGACCGAGGTCGTCGCCTATCACGCGGTGGACGACTGCGGCAACGTCATCAACCACACCATCGTCGAGGGCCAGGTGCACGGCGCGGTGGCGCAGGGCGCCGGCCAGATTTTCGGCGAGCAGGTGGTCTACGACCGCGGCACCGGCCAGCTTCTCACCGGCAGCTTCATGGACTACTGCATGCCGCGCGCGGGGCTGGTGCGGGAAATCCGCATGCAGGATGCGCCGCTGCCGAGCATCAACAATGCGCTCGGCGTGAAAGGCGTGGGCGAGTCGGGTTGCACCGCCTCGATGCCTTCGCTCACCAACGCGGTGATCGATGCGCTGCGCCCGCTCGGCATCCGGCATCTCGACATGCCGCTCAC
>CAZOQY010000150.1:3859-7776 GCA_964581835.1 uncultured Streptomycetaceae bacterium
TACCTGAAGCAGATGCACACGCTGACGTTCCCCGGCAAGGGCGGCATGCAGACGCGCTCGGCGGAGCGGCCGGTGCTGGCCAGCGGCAAGGTACGTTTCGTCGGCGAGGCGGTGGCGCTGGTGGTGGCGGATTCCGCCGGCGCGGCGCAGGACGCGGCCGAGCTGATCCGGGTCGAGTACCGCGATCTCAAGCCGGTGGTGAACCCGGAGGAGGCGCTGGCGCCCGGCGCGCCGCAACTGCACGAGATCGCGCCGGGAAACCTGGCGCTGGAAGCGGAGGCGGGCGACGAGGCCGCGGTCGAGGCGGCCTTCGCGAAAGCCGCGCACGTCACGCGCCTCAAGGTCGAAGTGACGCGGGTCGCCCCCAATCCGATGGAGCCGCGAGCCTGCACGGTGACGCACGACGTGCGCGACGGTTCCTACACGCTCTACACCTGCATGCAGGGCGTCACCACGCTGCGCAGGAGCCTGTCGGTCTATACCGGCGTGCCGGAAGACCAGTTGCATTTCGTCGCGCACGACGTCGGCGGCGGTTTCGGGCAGCGCACGCCCGCCTACCCCGAGCATTGCGCGCTGATGATCGCCGCCAGGGGCACCGGCAAGCCGGTGAAATGGGTCTCCACGCGCTCCGAGGGCATTGCCACCGACACCCACGGCCGCGGCAACATCATCGACGGCAGGCTGGCGCTCGACCGCGACGGCCACATCCTCGGCATGCGGCTCGACTGGGTGAACGACAAGGGCGCCTACCTCGGGCCGGCTTCGATGGGCCACATCCGCAATACCTCGACCTGCATGACCGGGGTCTATCGCATCCCGGCGCTCTACGCGACCTACCGCGTGGCGTACACCAACACCACGCCGATCTCCTCGTTCCGCGGCGCCGGCCGTCCCGACATCGCCTACGCCGTCGAGCGCCTGGTGAGCCAGGCCGCGGCGGAGATGAAGATCGATCCCGCCGAGCTGCGCCGCCGCAACTTCATCCCGCGCGAGGCGTTTCCGTACAAGACCGCGACCGGCTCGACCTACGAGGGCGCGGACCTGCACGGCCTGCTCGACAAGGCGCTGAAGCTCGCCGACTGGAAGGGCTATCCCAAGCGCCGCGCGCGGTCGCAGAAAAAGGGCAGGCTGCGCGGCCTCGGCATCGCGACCGTGATCGAGAATACCGGCGCGGGCAACGCGGCCAAGGACGACGTCGAGCTCGTGCTGGAGAAAAACGGCACCGTCACCGTCCACACCCAGGCGAAGTCGCAGGGGCACGGACACGAGACGACCTACGCCCAGATCGTGTCGGACGCGCTCGGTGTCCCGCTCGAGCGCGTGAAGATCGTGCAGGGCGCGCTGGAGAAGCAGCACAAGCTGCTGGGCAACCACACCGGCGGCTCGCGCAGCACCATCGGCGCGGGCAGCGTCTGCCACCTGGCGGCGCTGAAGCTGATCGAGCACGGGCGGCCCCTTGCCGCGCTCGAGCTCGCGGTCGAGCCATCCCAGGTGGAATACGCCGGCGGCGTGTTCCACACGAAGGAATCGAAGCGGAAAATCCGCCTGCAGGACCTGGCGAAATCGCAGCCGGTGACCGTCGCCGCCGAGGGCAAGTTCGGCTCGACCTTCCCGAATGGCTGCCATATCACGGAGGTCGAGATCGACCCCGATACCGGCGTCACCGACATCGTGTCCTACAGCGCGGTGGACGACGTCGGCGTGGTGATCAACCACGAGGTCGTCGAAGGGCAGCTGCACGGCGGCGTGATCATGGGCGCGGGCCAGATCTTCGCCGAGCACGTGGTCTACGATCGCGGCACCGGCCAGCTCTTGACCGGCAGCTTCATGGACTACTGCATGCCGCGCGCGGGACTGGTGCCCGCGATCCGCGGCGAAGAGCACCCGACGCCGAGCAAGGTGAGCCCGCTCGGCGTCAAGGGCGTCGGCGAATCCGGCTGCACCGGGTCGCTGCCGGCGCTCGCCAACGCGGTCATGGACGCGCTGCGTCCGCTCGGTATCAATCACCTCGACATGCCGCTCACGCCGAACAAGCTGTGGCATGCGATCAAGGAAGCGAGAAAGGGGTAACGATGTACACACTAAGCTACGTCAAGGCGAAATCGGTCAAGGAGGCGGCGGCGTTCCTCGCGTCCCACCCGGAGGCGAAGTTGCTGGCGGGCGGCATGACGCTGCTGCCGACCCTTAAAGCAAGGCTCGCGCGTCCCACGCACCTCGTCGACATCGCGGGGCTCGCCGAGCTGCGCAGGATCGAGGCGAAGGGCGGCAAGCTCGTCATCGGCGCGGGGGCGAAGCACGCCGAAGTGGCGGCGTCCGCCGTCGTGAAAAAAGCGCTCCCGGCGCTCGCGGGGCTTGCCGCCAGCATCGGCGACCCCCAGGTGCGCAACCGGGGCACGATCGGCGGCTCGGTGGCGAACAACGATCCCGCCGCGGATTACCCCGCCGCGGTGCTGGGCCTCGGCGCGACCGTGGTCACGACGAAGCGCTCGATCGCGGCCGACGATTTCTTCCAGGGCATGTTCGCCACCGCGCTGGAGGAAGGCGAGATCGTCGTGCGCATCGAGTTCCCGCTTCCGAAGCGCGCGGCTTACTCCAAGTTCCATCACCCGGCCTCGGGCTACGCCATGGCCGGCGTGTTCATCGCGCAGACGGCGGCCGGCGTGCGGGTCGCGGTCACCGGCGCCGGTCCCGGCGTGTTCCGCTGGAAGGAAGCGGAGACCGCGCTGGCCAAAGGGGGGGTGAAACCCGCCGCGCTGGAAGGCGTCAAGCTCGACTCGCGCGAATTCAACAACGACATGCACGCCGACCGCGACTACCGCGCCAACCTGGTGCGGGTGATGGCGAAGCGCGCGGCTACGAAACTCTCCGGAAAGAAATGACCATGGCCAAAGTCACCCTCAAGGTAAACGGCAAGAACCACACGAAGTCGGTCGAGGACCGCACGCTGCTGGTCAATTTCCTGCGCGACGAGCTGAAGCTGACCGGCACGCACGTCGGCTGCGATACCACCCAGTGCGGCGCCTGCACCGTGCACGTCAACGGGCAGGCGGTAAAGTCCTGCACGATGCTCGCGGCCCAGGCCAACGGCGCGACCGTGGTGACGATCGAGGGCATGGCGAAGAAGGGCAAGCTGCACCCGATCCAGCGCGCCTTCTCAGAGTGCCATGGCCTGCAGTGCGGCTTCTGCACGCCGGGCATGATCATGGCGACCGCGGGGCTGCTGAAAGACACGCCCAACCCCACCGAGGAACAGATCTACCGCGGGCTCGAGGGCAATCTCTGCCGCTGCACCGGCTACATCAACATCGTGAAAGCGGTGAAGATGAGCGCGAAGCTGCTTCGTAGGTGAGGCGTGAGGAGTGAGGAGTGAGGAGTGAGGAGTGAGGAGTGAGGTGGAATCGACCCTTGCGGTTTGAGGTCAATTTCGCCTAACGCCTAACGCCGCTAGTCGGCCAGCTCGAAGATCGCGTCGATCACCACCGGCACGTTGCCGCGCAGGGCGGCAGCACCCATCGCCGAGCGCGCGTGCTTCCCGGCATCGCCCAGCGCCTGCACGATCAGGTCGGAGGCGCCGTCCAGCACCCTGGGCTGGTCGAAGAAGTCCGGCGCCGAGCTGACGTAGCCGCAGATCCGCACGCAGCTCCTGACTCGCGACCAGTCGCCGGCGACGGCGGCCTTCACCTGCGCGAGCACGTTCAGCGCGCACAACCGCGCGGCCGCCTGCGCGGCCTCCAGCGTCACCTCGGCGCCGACGCGTCCCGTGCTCTGGTACTTCCCGTCGACCACGGGCGCCTGCCCGGCGATAAAAATCAGGCCTTTCGCGATGGTGTACGGCACGTAATTCGCCGCCGGCGACGGCGCCTCCGGCAGCTTCAGGCCCAGTTTCGCGAGTCGCACCTCGATATCAGATGGCATGC
>CAZOQY010000151.1:0-4413 GCA_964581835.1 uncultured Streptomycetaceae bacterium
GTCGGCAACGTGCCGCCGGCGATGGAGCCGGCGACGGTGCGCACGGTGGCGATCCACGCGCTCATGGCCGGCTGCAAGCCGGAGTACCTGCCGGTGGTGCTGGGCGGCCTCCAATTGATGCTGCGAGACGAGTTCAACCTGAACGGCGTGCAGGGCACGATGCACGGGGTTGCGCCGCTCATGATCGTGAACGGGCCTTACGCGAAGAAGATCGGCCTGCACGGCGGCAACGGCTGCTTCGGGCCGAGCTTCCGCGCCAACGCCTCGATCGGCCGCGCCATTCGCCTGATGCTGCTCAATCTCGGCGGCGGCATCGCCGGCATCGGGTCCGCCACCATCTTCGCGACGCCGATGCGCTACACCGCCTGTCTCACCGAGAACGTCGAGAAGAGCCCATGGGAGACGCTCGCGGTGTCCCACGGCTATCGGCCCGGCGACGACGTCATCACCTGCGCCATGGTGGAAAGTCCCCGCCTCTGCTTCGACGACGTGAGCCAGGAGCCGAAGCGGTTGTTGACCGGCATCGCCGACTCCATGGTTGCGATGGGCTCGTGGAACATGCACGCGCGCTCCGACATGGTGGTGGCGATGGGCCCGCAGCACGCGGACATCTGCGCCCGGGCGGGCCTCACCCGCGCGGACGTGCACGGGACGCTGTGCGAAATCGCTGGGCGCCGCGTGCGCGACTTGAAGGGTGGCGGCAACTGGCGGCGCGAGCGGGCGCTCGGATTCCCGATCCAGGTAAACCCGGACGACGACGACTGCTTCATCCCGGCGATCAAGGATCCGGCTGACCTGCACCTCATCGTCGCCGGCGGCTGGGGCCCGTGCACCGCTCTTTGCCATGGCTGGAGCGGCGGGAGCCGGGCCGTTCACGGCCCGTACGAACCGTAAACCCCCCTCGCGCCCGATCCCTTATCCGATTCCCTATCTATCTTTCTTCTTATTGAACAGCCACGAAAGGCCGACATGAAACTGACCGACTTTATCGATCCTACCGCCGGCGGCGGCAAGGCGAAGGTGCTGCTCGCGCCGCGCCCGATGGACCTCGCCGGCAAGGTGGTGGCGCTGCTCGACAACACCAAGGAACAGGGCGCGCTCATCCTCGAGACGCTCGGGCGCGCGCTGTGCGAGCAGCACGGCGCGGCGAAAGTGGTGATGCTCGCGAAGGAGCACTACTCCAAGCCGGCGGACGCCGCCATCGTGGACCAGCTCGCGCGGGAGGCGCAGGTCGCGATCGCGGCCGTCGGCGGGTGAGGATCCTGCACGTTGTGCAGTGTGCACGACACGGTGGAATTCGAGAAACGCGGCATCCCGGCGACGGTGATCATCACCCAGGCGTTCCGCAGCGCGGCGGTGTTCCAGTTCAAGGGCAAGGGCATGGAGGGGCACCCGTACGTCGAGCTGCCCCACCCCATCAGCAATCTCAAGCCCGGGGAAATGAAGGCGCTCACCCTGCGCTACGTCGACCAGGTGGTACGTCAGCTCACCGCCTGATCCGCATTCCCCGCTGGGCAAACGGGCCGGGATTGGGCAAACTACCGTCCCGTTCGACACCCAACCAACGGAGATTGCAATGGCCGGTCACAACAGCATGCTGAAAAGAAGGCGCACGAAGAACTACCACAAGAAGCAGCTCGCGAAAGCAGCCAAGGCTGCCAAGAAAGCCAAAAACAAGGGCAAATAGGCGTCACGGAACCGGCGGCTTCAATGCCGCCAGTTCGATTGGCACGGTTTCCGTCGCATTGCTGAAGTACAGCTGCCCCTCCTGGACCATGCACTGCAGTTGCATGGCGCGCCCGGCGAGTTTTTCCAGCGCCCGGACGGCCGGCACCGGGACGCGCCACACCGCCAGGTTTTTCGCCCGCTCGAGCTTGTCGGCGAGCGGCTTCCACCACAGATCGGCCCGGTTCCCGTAGGCATAGACCGTTACTCTCCCCGCGCGGCCGGCGGCGCGCAGCAGGCGCTTGTCGTCCGGCTGCCCGACCTCGATCCAGTGCTCGATCGAGCCAGTCAGGTCCCGCTGCCACAGGTCGGGCTCGTCCGTGTCGGACAGGCCCTTGCCGAAAGCGAGATGCCCGTGCGCGTTCAGCGCGAACGCGAGCAACCGCACCATCATCCGCTCGTCGGTCTCGGAAGGATGCCGCGCCACCGTCAGCGCGTGCTCGGCGAAATAATTGCGGTCCATGTCCGAAACCTGCAGGTTCGCCTTGCAGATCGTTGCCTTGAGCGCCATGGCGGCACTCTACGGGAATTACTGTGTCTCAGGTGAGGCGTCTCAGGTACTGCGTCTCAGGTACTGCGTCTCAGGTACTGCGTCTCAGGTGAGGCGTCTCAGGTACTGCGTCTCAGGTACTGCGTCTCAGGTACTGCGTCTCAGGTGAGGCGTCTCAGGTACTACGTCTCAGATACTGCGTCTCTTGTGCCGCGTCTTACCTGCGACGCTTTATCTGAGACGTTTCATCTGCGACGCCTCACCTGAGACGCTCTACCTGAGACGCTTTTCGTCACTCGTCACTGATGGCCGGGCAGGCGTTAGAATCCCCCAAAGTCACAGGAGAACAAATGAAACTTTTCGGCTCGCCCGGCAGCCCGTTCGCGCGCAAGGTCCGCGTTTTTCTCGAGGAGAAGCGCATCCCCCACGAGTACGCCGTCGCGCGCGGCTCCGCGCCGGGCTCGCCGGTGCCGCAGTACAACCCTCTCGCCAAGGTGCCCACGCTGGTGCTCGACGACGGCCGCGGCCTCTACGACTCGCCGGTGATCGTCGAGTACCTCGACTCGCTGGGCAGCGGGCCGAAGCTGATACCGGAGCCGTTCGCCGACCGCATCGAGGTGAAGCGCTGGGAGGCGCTGGGCGACGGCATCGCCGAGGCGACGGTCGCGATCAACCACGATCTGCGCGAACCGAAAGACAGGCAGCATCCGGCGGCCTGGCACGAGCGGCAGCGCCTGAAGATCGACCGCGGCCTCGCCACGATGGAGAAAGACCTGGGCAGGAACGAGTTCTGCTTCGGCAGCCGCCTCACGCTTGCCGACATCGCCGCCGGCTACGCGCTGGGTTATCTCGACTTCGCCCTGCCGGAAGTCGAGTGGCGCACAGCCCATTCCGCCCTCGCAAAGCTGGCCGAACGCCTCTTCGTGCGCCCTTCCTTCGCCATCACTTTACACTTAAAGAATCAGTAAGTTACGTCGTTGTAAGTCCTCACTCCGTATCACGAAAAAGGTGTCTGACACCTTTTCCCGTGTCCGCCTTCAAGCTTCTGTCAGCAGCGGCTGCTTCCTCGGCCGGCCGCGGCCGCGATGGCGGGACGCGACCGCCGGGGTGACGGCGTAAGCGGGCAAGGGCTCGCGCACATCGAGAGTGAAAGGACTGCGCACCGTCACGCCACCGTACACCGCGCCGTCCTGCAGATCCTCGGTCAGCAGCACCGCACAGCCCTGCAACTGCGCCGCAGCCACGACCATGCTGTCCCACCACGACAGGCGCCAGCGCTGCTCGATCTGCCGCGCGAGCCGGAACACCTGTTCATCCACGGGGTGCGGTTTCCACCGTTGAAATCTCGCTACGCGTTCCCATGCCTCTTCTGCCGAAAGACCGGGGGCTGCCTTGCGCTTGAGATTGACGTAATACTCGGAAAGCACCTGCAAGCTGGTGCGCCCCAGTCCGGTATGCCACAGATGACTTACCCAGTCGTAAGCGCGCGGTTGCCTGACGGGTTCGCCTTCGTCGTCAGCGTAGAGAAATACATTGGCGTCAACGAAGACCGTCCCGGTCATGGGCTTCCTCCCGTGTCAGGTAGCGGTCGGTGGGGTCTTTCTTCAGGCGGATGGGCTTCTGATTTAGCCAGCCGTTCATGGCCTCGATGTAGTCTCGCGAGTGGCGCATGCGCTCGTGGACCATCTCGCCAAGAAACCGCGACAGGCTGATGTCCTTTTCAGCCGCCTGCACGCGGGCCCATTGGATGGCTTCATCATCAAGCGTGACGGTGACATTCTTCATGAGTGGCGCCTCACTTTCGACGAAGCGCGGCGCGGTCATTCAACTCCTCGCGCGTCGCGTATTTCTGGGGAGATCCCGACAGTGCCCTGAACGGGCTCCGGGACAGGTAGAACCGCATCGCTTTTTCGTAATCCCGCTTCCGCTTCCGCTCTTCTCGCAACCGTTGCTGCGCATCACGAATGTCCTTGCGCACCACTTCGCCGATGTAGCGAGACAGGCTGACGTTTCGCTCGGCCGCCCGCACGCGTGCGCGGTGGGCAATGTCGTCGTCGAGCATGATGGTGATGTTCTTCATGGCGCGCCCCGCGTGAAGTAATCCGCCTAATTATTACACTAATCAAGTGTAATTTATAACATATTGAAATCATGGTTATTTCAATGGGGTCTGACCCCGGTTTGGTGGTATCATCGCG
>CAZOQY010000151.1:4513-7730 GCA_964581835.1 uncultured Streptomycetaceae bacterium
TGACCCCGGTTTGGTGGTATCATCGCGTCCTCCGCCGTGATGACCCCCACCACCCCCACTCCCGCCGACGAAGAAGCGCGGCGCTACCCGTACTGGCGCCGTAACCGGGCCATCTTCCCGTTCGCCAACCTGCTGTGCGGGCTCGGCTTCAACCTTACGTGGCCGTTCGTGCCGCTGATGGTGCGCGACCTCGGCGTGCGCGAGAACCTGGAGACCTGGGTCGGCTACATGCTGCTCGCGTTCTACCTCGTCAGCACCGCCGCCAGCCCGCTCTGGGGCGGCATCGCCGACCACTACGGCCGCAAGCTGATGGTGCTGCGCGCGATGCTGGGCATGGGCGTGACGATGATGCTGGTGCCGTTCGCGCCGACGCCGCTGTGGTTCGCCGCCGCGCTGATGCTGTTCGCGATCTTCAACGGCTTCACGCCCGCGGGCGTGTCGCTGATCGTGGCGAACACGCCGCCCTCGCGCATCGGCAGCGCGGTGTCGCTGGCGCAGACCGGCGGCCAGGTCGGACACGCCATCGGACCCGTGGTCGGCGCCGCGGTGGCCGCCTACCTTGACCGCCAGCACGCGCTCTACTGGTTCAGCGCCGGCTTCATGCTGGCCGGCGGCCTGCTGGTGTTCTTCAACGTGCGCGAGGTGAAGCAACTCGCGCCGGGACCGTGGCGCCCGCGCCTGGTGAGCGGCCTGCGCGACCTGGCCCGGGTGCCGCGCATCGCGCCGCTGCTCCTGCTGGCGTTCCTGTTCTCGATCATGTGGCACGGCAGCATCGCCAACATCAGCCTGTTCATGCTGCAGCTGCTCGACATCAGCCAGCCGAACGCCGATGCCGCCACCGAGGCGTCGTGGGTCGGCGCCGCCGCCACCGCGATGGCGCTGTCCATGATGCTTTCGCTGCCGGTCTGGGGGCGTGTGATCGACCGCATCGGGCCGGGCCGCGTGCTGGCCTTCGGCGCGGCCGCCTGCGTCGTCACTCACCTGCCGCTGCTGGTGCTGGAAACGCCGCTGCAGCTCGTACTGACGCGCATCGCGTTCGGCCTCACCGCGGCCGGGATGCAGACCGCGATCTTCCAGCTGCTGCGGGTTCACGCACCGGCGGGCATGGACGCGCGCGCGATCTCTTATGCGACCGCGGTGCAATTCCTGGCGATGGGCGTCGCGCCCTTCTGCGCGGGACTGATCGGCCCGGCCTTCGGCCTGCGCGCCTACTTCGGCGTCACGATCCTGCTGATGCTGGGCGGGCTGGCGCTGTGGGTGCGAAAAGGCCGGACAAAGTAATGCATACTGCGTCGCAGGTACGGCGTCTCAGGTACTACGTCTCAGGTAATGCGTCTCAGGTAATGCGTCTCAGGTAATGCGTCTCAGGTAATGCGTCTCAGATACTACGTCTTTAACACCGCGCCTTACCTGCGACGCTTTATCTGAGACGTTTCATCTGCGGCGCCTCACCTGCGACGCTTTTCGCCACCCGTCACTTGAGAGCGTCCCGCACTTTCGCTAGCAGCTGCTGCGTCGCCAGCTGGAACAGGTATTCCGGCGACTGCAGGAAAATCATGTCGATGCCGTGGTCGCGGAATTTCCTCACGCGCGCGGCGATGCCGTCCCAGGTCCTGTCCGCGTAACCGGTGCCGGCGGTGAGGACAATGCCCCTCGACTTCGCCTTCTGCGCCACCTTGTCCACGAAGCGCCACACGTCGGGGTGGTCGTAGTCCATCGGGTGCCCGAGCGCGATCGCCGTGTCGGTCATGGCGATGCCGAACGCGCGCAGACCGGGGATGTCGAGGATCTCGTCGGTCTGCTCGATGCCGAGCCTGCTCTCGACCGACGGGATGATCAGCGTGCCTGCGGCCTTCTGCGCCTCGAACCGCCTGAACTGCTCCGTCGTCGAGCCACCCTCACCCACGAAGCGCGCGATGTGCGGCCGGCTGTGCCAGCCCGAGCCCGCGTCCACCGCCCAGCGCGCCTCGTTCTTCGAATAGACGTTGACCTTCACCCCGTCCGCGCCGACCGCGAGCGCCCGCGCCACGCGCGAGGCCACGCCGGGATCGTCGGCGCCGTGCCAGGGATCGTTCTCGATGCGCGCGAACACCGCCATGTCCGAGCCCTGCGCCGCGCGCACCATGTCGCCCAGCTCCTTCCAGCCGATGGTCGTGAACATCTGGTCGGCGTAGATGAAATCGAAACCGACGTAGGCGAGGATTTCCGTCAGCTCGACGCTGTACGACATGTTGAGCACGCCGATCGCCGGCTCGCCCCGGCTCATCTTGTCGACGAGGCGCTGGACTTTGGATACGGTCGTCATTTCTGCCGGATGTAGCCGGGTTCGGTGAAGAGCGACGCGATCTCCACCTTCCTGATCGCCGGGTCGTCGGGAACCGTGTAAAGGACGGGGGTGATCAGCTCCTCGAAGATGCCGCGCAGGCTGCGGGCGCCGGTCTTGTACTCAATGGCGATGTCGGCGATCTGCTCGAACACCTTGCGATCGACGGCGAGCTCGACGCCCTCGTTCCTGAAGATCTCGATGAACTGGTTGTAGATGCAGTTTTTCGGCTCAACCAGGATGCGCACCAGCATGTCCCTGGTGAGCTCGCGGAAGTGGCCGACCATCGGCAGCCGCCCGGTGAACTCGGGGATCAGGCCGAACTGGAACAGGTCGGTCGGCTTCACGCGCGCGTTCAGGCGGTCGAGGATGCTCTTGTTGTCGGCGCCCGACGCGGAGATGAAGCCGTAGGTCTGCGAGTTCGACATGATGTCTTCCAGCCCGACGAAGGCACCGCCGCAGATGAACAGCAGGTTGGTCGTGTCGAGGTACTGCCCGGCGCCGAGCTTGACCTGCGAGCCCTCCATGATCTTCAGCAGCGCGTGCTGCACGCTCTCGCCCGAGGCGCCGCGCGCCTCGCCGGCGCCGGTCGTCTTCAGCTTGTCCACCTCGTCGATGAAGACGATGCCGAGCTGCGCGCGCTCGAGGTTGCCGCCGGCCTTGTCCACCAGCCGCTGCAGGATGGCCTCGATCTCGTCGTTGACGTAGCGCGTCTGCGCGAGCGAGGTGGCGTCCGCCGTCACGAACGGCACGCCCAGGAACCGCGACAGCGTCTCGCACAGCAGCGTCTTGCCGGTGCCGGACGGCCCGATCAGCAGCACGTTGCTCTTCGCGACCTCGACGCCGTCCTTCTTCGCCTTTTCTAGCTTGCGGTAATGCGAATAGACCGCGACC